>JAQGIX010000166.1 GCA_028290925.1 Phenylobacterium sp.
GCGGCAGCCCCTTGCCGCGGTCGAGCTCCAGCGTCCACTTGGTCACCTGGTCCAGGAAGTAGCGGTCGTGGGTGACCAGGATCACGCAGCCCGGGAAGCTCTCCAGGTGGTGCTGCAGCCAGGCGACGCTCTCGGCGTCCAGGTGGTTGGTGGGCTCGTCCAGCAGCAGCATGTCGGGCTTGGCGAGCAGCAGGCGGGCCAGGGCCACGCGGCGGCGCTCGCCGCCCGACAGCTTGTCCACCGGCCAGTCGTTGGGCGGGCAGCGCAGGGCGTCCATCGCCATCTCGATCTTGGAATCGATGTCCCAGAGGTCGCCGGCGTCCAGCTTCTCCTGCAGGGCGGTCATCTCCTCCATCAGCTCTTCGGAATAATCCTCGCCCAGCTTGGCGGCGACGGCGTTGTACTGGTCGAAGATCTGCTTCTCCTCGCACCAGGCGATGACGTTGCCCCAGACGTCGAGCTTGTCGTCGAGCTGCGGCTCCTGCTCCAGATAGCCGCGCTTGATCCCCTCGGCGCCGAACGCCTCGCCGGAGAAATCCTTGTCGATGCCGGCCATGATCTTGAGCAAGGACGACTTGCCCGAGCCGTTGACCCCCACCACGCCGATCTTGGCGTCGGGGTAGAACGACAGCCAGATGTTCTCGAACACCTTCTTGGGCGCGCCCGGGAAAGCCTTGGTCAGGCCCTGCATCTGGAAAATATATTGCTGCGCCATAAGCGTCCGCCGGCTCGCACTGAAAGGGAAGTCGCGAGCAGATAGCGGCGGGGGGGCGCTGGTGCAATGGCGCGCCGCAGCCTGAGCCGTTGGAACCGCGGCCCCATCCTTTGCGTAAGTCTCTCGAACGAAGCGGATTTTCCGCCTCGCAAGCGATACGCGACTTAAGGACGAAGCCATGGACAAGGATCAGATCAAGGGCGCCGCCAAGGACATGACGGGCTCCATGAAGGAAGCCGCCGGCAAGGCCACGGGCGACCGCGAGCTGGAAGCCAAGGGCGCCGGCGAGAAGACCATGGGCAAGATGCAGAAGGGCGTCGGCGACATGAAGGACGCCGCCCGCAACGCGTTCAAGCGCTAGCGACCGCCCAGGTTCCGTTGGGGACCGAAGGGCCGCGCCGCCGATGGCGCGGCCCTTTCCTTGTCCGCAGTCAGGTGAAGAAGATCACCACGACCAGCACCAGGGCCGCGATCCAGGCGGTCTCGATGACCATCAGCGCCACGGGCCGCCAGCCGGCCGCCGCCAGCTCCTTGAACGAGGTCTTCATGCCCAGCGCCGCGATGGCGGTCACCAGGCACCAGCGGGAGACCTCGCTCGCCCCATCGACCACCGCCTTGGAGAACAGGCCCAGGCTGTTCAGCGCCACCAGGGCCGCGAACCCCAATAGGAACAGCGGGAACGGCGGCTTGCCGCCTACCGCGCCGCCGCCCGATCGATCCCGGCCGCGGGCGACCACGAAGGCGATGGCGAACACCACTGGCAGCAGCATCGCGACCCTGAGCAGCTTCACATAGGTCGCCACGTCGCCGGTCTTCGGGGAGATCATGTAGCCGGCGCCCACCACCTGGGCCACGTCGTGGATAGTGCCGCCCAGGAACAGGCCCGCCCGCTGGTGGTCGAGGCCCATCGCCGTCACCAGCATCGGGTAGAGGATCATCGCCAGCGTCGACAGCGCGGTGACCACCACCACCGCCAGGATCACGTCGCGCTCGCTCTCCTTGGTCTTCGGCAGCACGGAGGCGATGGCCAGCGCCGCCGAGGCGCCGCAGATGCCGACCGCCCCGCCGGAGAGCACGCCGAACGAACGGCTGAGCCCCAGCGCCCGCGACGCCACAAAGCCCACCAGCAGCGTCGAGGCGACGCCCGCCACCACCATGACGATGGGCACCGCGCCCAGCGCCAGCATCTGCTCCACGGTGATCCGCGCGCCCAGCAGCGCCACGCCGGTCCGCAGGACGGCCTTCGACGAGAACTCGATCCCGGCGACGCAGCGGCCCTCCTCGTGCAGGAAGTGGAAGGCCATGCCGAACAGCAGGGCGAACAGCATCACCGGCGCGGCATAGTGCTGGGCGAGCCACGAGGCGGCCAGCGCCACGGTGGCCGCCGCCAGCACCCCGGCATAGACCTTCCCGAGCAGCGCCTGGCCGGGCAGGCCGCCGCGCGGCGCGGGCGCGACCTCGGGCAGGCCTTCCATGCCGTCGAACGAGCGGAAGATCCGGTGCGCGGCGGCTTCGTCGGTGTCGATGTCGGTGGCCATGATTCCCCGCTCCGCCGGACCGCCTACATACCCCCGCCCGGCCGGTCCGTCAGGTCATCGAGGGCGCGCCGGCCTCTGGCGCAGCCGCGCCGGCCCGGCCATAAAGGTGGCGACTCTTTGGGGATGGGGCATGTTCAGACCGACGATCCTGGCGGCTGCGGCGGCGCTTCTGGCAGGCGCGGCCCAGGCCCAGCCCATGCCGCTCAGCCCCTACGCCTCGGCCGGCGAGGCCCAGGCGGCCATGCAGGCCGGGCGGATAACCTCCGAGGCGCTGGTGCGGGCTGACCTGGCGCGCATCGGCCAGCTCGACCATGCCGGGCCCAAGCTCAACGCCATCATCGCCCTCAACCCCCACGCCCTCGACGACGCCCGGGCCATGGACCGCGAGCGGCGCGCCGGCCACGTGCGCGGGCCACTGCACGGCGTCCCGGTGCTGCTGAAGGACAATATCGAGACCTCTGACGGCACGCCGACCACCGCCGGCTCCCTGGCGCTGGCCCGCAACGTGACCCTGCGCGACGCCCCCGTGGCCGCGCGGCTGAAGGCGGCCGGCGCGGTGATCCTCGGCAAAGCCAACCTCTCGGAGTGGGCCAATTTCCGCTCCCGGCGCTCGATCTCCGGCTGGAGCGCCATCGGCGGCCTGGTCCACAACCCGCACGGCCTCGACCGCACCGCCTGCGGCTCCAGCGCCGGCTCCGGCGCGGCCATCGCCGCCGGCTACGCCTCCGCCGCCATCGGCACCGAGACCGACGGCTCGGTCACCTGTCCGGCGGCTTTGAACGGCGTCGTCGGGCTGAAACCCACCGTGGGCCTGGTGTCGCGCCGCTACATCGTGCCGATCTCGGCCGAGCAGGACACCGCCGGTCCCATGACCCGCACCGTGGCCGACGCCGCCGCCGTGCTGGGCGCCATCGCCGGCTCCGATCCGGGCGATCCGGCCACCCGGGAGGCGGACGCCCGCAAGAGCGACTATCTCGCGGCCCTGGGCCCCCAGGCGCTGCAGGGCGTGCGGATCGGCGTGCTGCGCGGCGTGGTCAGGGCCTCGCCCCCGACCGACGCGGTCTTCGAGGACGCGCTGGCGGCGCTGAAGCGCGCCGGGGCGGTGTTGGTCGAGGTGAAGCTTCCCGACACCGCGCTGCTGGGCGAGATCTCGGCGGCCGAGACCCTGTCGCTGGGCGCGGAATTCAGGGCCGCGATCAACGCCTATCTGGCGAGCACGCCGCCGGCGGTGGCCACCCGCACCCTCGACGACCTGATCGCTTTCGATCGGGCTGAGCCGCGTGAAATGGCGCTGTTCGGCCAGGATACCTTCGAAGCGACCGCCAAGAGCCCGCCGATCACCGATCCCGGCTACCTGGCGACCCGCGGCAAGGCGCGCACCCTGGCCCGGGAGGCGCTCGACGGCATGCTGGCGCAGGGCAAGGTCGCCGCTCTGGTGACGCCCACCGGCGGCCCCGCCTGGCTGGTCGATCCGGTGAACGGCGACCGCTCTTCCGGGTCGCCCACCACCCTGCCGGCGGTGGCCGGCTATCCGCACCTGACCGTGCCCATGGGCGCGGCCATGGGCCTGCCGCTCGGCCTGTCCTTCATCGGCCCGGCCTGGTCGGAGGCCAGGCTGCTGGCGTTCGGCTATGCCTTCGAGCAGGCGACGCACGCCCGGCGCGATCCGGATTTCCCGCCGAGCCTGGCCGCCCGGCCGGAGGTCGCCCGGGCCTACGCGCCGCGCTGACCCCTTGCCGAACGGTCCGCGCGCACCGATCTGCAGCCGGCCGGAATTCGCCCCAAACTGCGTCAGGGCGGCGTCGCAATATTGACGCAGGTGGTGACGGTCGCGGCGGAAGGCTGCTACCACAGCGGTTGGTAAGGGTGCGTCGGCGGCGCGCCCATTCACGAAGGACGAGAGCCCTGGCCAGACTCTGGAACAAGTCCGCCGGTCCGAAGACGCCCAAGCGTCGGCTGGCCGGGACTGAGGACCGCAAGCGCGCCGCGGCCCTGTTCCTGGCGGCCTCCTCCAGCGTCGAGAAGCGCAAGGCGCGCCGGGCCAAGGGCCTGGGTCCGCCGGGCGCCGCCCGGCTGGTGCGGTTCGACGCGGCGCAGGCCCCGCCGTTCGGCGGCGGCGAGAATCCCACCTTCCACCTGATCGACACCACCATGATGTACGCCCCGCGCTCCGGCGGCGTGCGGCGCTACCTGACCGCCAAGCGCGCCTGGCTGGAGAAGCGCCGCGGCGACATCCGCCACAGCCTGGTGGTCCCCGGCGCCCACACCCGCTCGGAAGGTCCGGGCCTGGTGACCGTCGCGGCCACCCGCCTGCCGTTCGGCGATGGCTATCGGATGCCGGCCAGCGTGACCAAGTGGGAGACCGTGCTGAAGGCTCTGCAGCCCGACGTCATCGAGGCCGGCGACGTCTTCGTGCCGGGCCACGCGGCGCTGGAGGCCGGCGAAGCCCTGGGCGTGCCCGTGGTCGGCTTCTGCCACACCGACGCCGCGGCCTTGGCCGCCCTGCACCTCGGCGACTGGGCCGAGGGTCCGACCTTCAACTTCTGGGCCCAGGCCTACCAGCGCTTCGACGCGGTGGTCGCCCCCTCCTGGCACACCGCCTCGCGCCTGGCCGAAGCCGGCGTCGAGCGGGTCAGCGTCCATCCCCTGGGCGTCGACACCGAGCTTTTCCATCCCAGCCGCGGCGACCGCGCGCGCCTGCTGCGCCGCACCGGCCTGCCCGCCAACAGCCGCCTGCTGGTGTTCGCCGGCCGTCCGGCGCGGGAGAAGAACATCGAAGGCATGATCGAGGCGGTGGAGAAGCTCGGCGATCCCTACCGGCTGGTGCTGGTGGGCGCCGGCGCCGGGGCCCGCTATTCGCCGCAGGTGGTCAGCCTGGACTTCGAGCGCGAGCCCGAGCGGCTGGCCGCCCTGATCGCCTCCTGCGACGCCTTCCTGCACGCCAACGAGAACGAGATCTTCGGCCTGGTGGTGCTGGAGGCCATGGCCGCCGGCCTGCCGGTGATCGGGCCCAACAAGGGCGGCGTCGGCGAGCTGATCGACGAGGCCGTGGGCCAGCACGCCACCACCTCCGACCCGGCCGACCTCGCCCAGGCCATCGAGGCGCTGTTCGCCCGCGACGTGATGGCCATCTCCGAGACCGCGCGCCGCCGCGCCGAGGCCCGGCACAGCTGGGACGCCACCTTCGACGGCCTCACCAAGCTCTACGCCGACCTGATCAACCGCGCGCCGCGCCGCGCGGCCCTCGCTCTGACGGCCTAGGTTCAGGGCTCTCCGGGAAGGCTCGGGCGATCAGGACCGCCAGGTCCGCCAGCTGCCGCGGCGACGGCAGCCGGTAGTCGTCGCTCACCAGCAACTCCAGGCCCGGCAGGACCTCGATCCGGGTCGACCGGGCGACCTTGACTTCTGCGGTCGGCCTCGGCGGCGCGCGCCAAGCCGCCGCAGCCTGCTCGCCCATGTACATCCAGGTCTTTTCCATGTCGGCGAGCTTGAGGCCGCGGGCCGCCAGCACGGCGCCCAGCTCGTCCAGGTGTTCGCGGATCTGGCTGAGGTCCAGCCCGCCCGCCTGCAGCAGCCGGACCCGCTTCAGCTGCGCCAGATGGCCCTCGTCGAAATGCGCCCCGCGGCCCCGGCCATGCGGCGGGCTGATCAGCTTCTCCGCCACGTAATAGCGCACCGTGCGCCCGGTCAGGCCGGCCAGGCGGCCCAGGTCCTCGGCGGTGTAGCGACTCATCTTGGAATCATGACAGTTGACTGTCGCATTTTCAACTGTCGTATTCATGGGAATAAGCCGGGAGGATCCAATGCTGTCGGAAGCCGAACTGACCCTGTTGCGCCGCATCTACGCCAGGCAGGTCACCTTCGCAGGCGGGGCGACCAGCCCCGCGCTGGTGGACGCCTTCGCCGCCGTCCGGCGCGAGGATTTCGTGGGGCCGGGCCCGTGGCCGATCTTCCGCTGGCCGGGCGGCGGCTACCGGACCACCCCGGACGCCGACCCCCTCTATCTCTACGCCGATGTGCTGGTGGGCCTGATCCCCGAGCGGATGCTCAACAACGGCCAGCCCTCCGGCCACGCGGCCTGGCTGGACAGCGTCGGCATCCGGCCGGCCGACCACGTGGTCCATGTGGGCGCGGGCGTCGGCTACTACTCCGCGATCATGGCCGAGCTTGCCGGACCGGCCGGCCGCGTCACCGCCATCGAGTTCGACCCCGAGCTTGCCGCCCGCGCCACGGCGAACTTCCGCGGCCGCCCTGAGGTGACGGTGATCGAGGGCGACGGCTCCCTGGTGGCCTTCGAACCGGCCGACGTCATCTATGTCAACGCCGGGGCCACGCGGCCGGCCGACGCTTGGCTGGACGGGCTCAAGGACGGCGGTCGGCTCCTTCTGCCGCTCACCACCGACCGCAACTTCCAAATGGCGGCCGCGCCGCAGGGCGTGGTCTTGCTGATCGAGCGCCGCGGCGACGACTTCCTCGCCCGCTTCGTCTCGCATATCGCGGTCTTCCCCTGCGAAGGCATGCGCGATCCGGCCTCGGAGCAAGCCCTGTCACAGGCCCTGAAGACGCCGCGCTGGGGCGAGGTCACGCGCCTCTATCGCGGCGAGCCGCCGGCCGCGGACCGCTGCTGGCTGCAGGCGCCCGGCTGGGGCCTCGCCTACGCCTGACCCGGCTCACCGCTCCGAGCCCAGTCGCGATCCAGCCTTTTCGTGGTCATGTCCAAGGACTAGATGACCCGCATGCGCACAGAGACCCCCGAGCCGATCCGCCTGGCCGACTACAGCCCGCCCGCCTTCCTGATCGACGAGGTGAGCCTCGCCTTCGATCTGGCGCCCAACACCACCCGGGTGAAGGCCCGCCTCAACGTCCGCCGCAATGGCGCGTCCGGCGAGGCGCTGAAGCTCAACGGCGAGCGGCTGAAGCTGATCTCCGTCGCCATAGACGGCCGCACCCTGGTCGAGGCCGAGCGCAGCGTGGACGCGGAGTTCCTGACCATCCCGAACCTCCCCGACGCCTTCGTGCTGGAGACCGAGGTCGAGATCGACCCGCAGAACAACAAGGCGCTGGAAGGCCTCTACATGTCCGGCGGGCGCTTCTGCACCCAGTGCGAGGCGGAGGGCTTCCGCAAGATCACCTACTGGCCCGACCGGCCCGACGTGCTGTCGCGCTTCACCGTCAGGATCGAGGCCGACAAGGCCTTCGCGCACCTGCTCTCCAACGGCAACCTGGTCGAGGCGGGCGACCTGGCGGGCGGACGCCACTACGCGGTCTGGAACGATCCCTTCCCCAAGCCCTGCTACCTCTTCGCCCTGGTGGCCGGCGAGCTGGACGTGCTGGAAGACAGGCTCGTCACCATGAGCGGCCGCACCGTCGATCTGCGGATCTTCGTCGACACCGGCATGGCGCCGCGCGCCGCCTACGCCATGGACGCCCTCAAGCGCTCCATGAAATGGGACGAGGAGACCTTCGGCCGCGAGTACGACCTCGACCTGTTCATGATCGTCGCCGTGCGCGACTTCAACTTCGGGGCCATGGAGAACAAGGGGCTGAACATCTTCAACTCCTCGCTCCTCCTGGCCGACCCGGCGACCGCCACCGACATGGACTACGAGCGCATCGAGAGCGTCGTGGCCCACGAATATTTCCACAACTGGACCGGCGACCGGATCACCTGCCGCGACTGGTTCCAGCTGTGCCTGAAGGAGGGCCTGACGGTCTTCCGCGACCAGAGCTTCTCCGCCGACCAGCGCGGCCACGCCGTGCAGCGGATCAAGGACGTGAAGGCGCTTCGGGCGAGGCAGTTCGCCGAGGACCAGGGCCCGCTCGCCCACCCGGTTCGGCCGTCCAGCTACCTGAAGATCGACACCTTCTACACCGCGACCATCTACGAGAAGGGCGCGGAGGTGATCCGCATGCTGAAGACCCTGATCGGGCCCGAGGCGTTCCGGGCCGGCATGGACCTCTACTTCGACCGCTGGGACGGCCACGCCACCACCGTCGAGGAATTCATCAAGTGCTTCGCCGAGGTCTCGGACCGCGACCTGACCGCCTTCTTCACCTGGTACGAGCAGGCCGGCACGCCGCGCGTGCAGCTCGCCAGCCGCTACGACGCGGCCAACCGCACCCTGGACGTGGAGATCGCCCAGGAGACGCCGCCGACCCCGGGCCAGCCCACCAAGCAGCCGGTGCCGATCCCGGTGCGCCTGGGCCTGCTGGACCACGACGGCCGCACCCAGGCCTTCCTGCGCGATGGCGAGGCGCTGGACGAGACGGTGATCGTCCTCGACCAGGCCAGCACCAAGGTGCGGCTCACCGGCGTCGACCGCGAGCCGGTGGTCTCCGCGCTGCGCGGCTTTTCCGCCCCGGTGGTGCTGACCAGCGACGCCGAGCCGCGCGACCGCTACCTCCTGCTGGCCGGCGATCCGGACCTGTTCAACCGCTGGGAGGCCGGCCAGGAGCTGGCCCGCGAGCTGATCCTTAAGCGGGCCAAGGGCCAGCCGGACGAGGTCGGCGAGGAACGCTTCGCCGAAGCCATGGGCCGTTCGCTCTCCGACCAGGCCGCAGATCCGGCCTACAAGGCCCTGCTGCTCATCCTGCCCTCAGAGCCTGACCTGGCGCTGGCCCTGCAGCCGGCCGATCCCGCCGCCATCCACGAGGCCCGCGAGGCGCTCCGGTTGCGGCTGTCGGTGCATCTGGCCGAGGACCTGCGCCGGCTGCACTCGGGCCTGCAGGAGACCGGCGAGTTCTCCGCCGAGGCGTCCGCCGCCGGCCGCCGCGCTTTGCGCAACGCCGCCCTCGAGCTCTTGGCCGCCAATCCGCGCGCCGAGACCGCCGAGCTGGCCGAGGGCCACTTCCGCGGGGCGGGCAACATGACAGACGCCATCGGCGGCCTGAACGCCCTGATGCTGATCGGCGGGCCGGAGTACGAAAAGGCCCTGGAGGACTTCTACGTCCAGTGGAGGTCCGAGCCGCTGGTGGTCGACAAGTGGTTCGCCGTCCAGGCGCGAGATCCGGACGAAACCGCGCTCGGCCGGGTCATCGGCCTGACCGCCCACCCGGCCTTCGACGCCAAGAACCCCAATCGCCTCAGGGCGCTGGTCTCCACCTTCGCCAACTTCAACCCGGTCCGCTTCCACGACCCGAGCGGGGCGGGCTACCGGTTCCTGGCCGACCAGATCCTGGCGGTCGACAGCTACAACCCGATGACCGCGGCCCGGCTTGTCGATCCGCTGGGCGGCTGGCGGCGCTATGCGCCCGAGCTCAGCCGGCTGATGAAGGCCGAGCTGGAGCGCATCTCGAAGGCCGAGGGCCTGTCGAAGAACGTCTTCGAGCTGGTCACCCGCGCGCTGGGCGAAGACGGCGCCGGTTAACCGCCGATCTTAATGACGGGGTGACTCCCGCCGCGTAGACTCCATCCCGGCTTCGGCTGATTTGGGGGCTTGGGCGCGTGGCGGGGCGGCCTTGGTGAGATCACGCGGCAAGCGCATTGCAGGGGGCGGCGGACGGCCGCCGACGCAACGCTTCGTGCGCGTGGCGATCGGCGCGGCGCTGGCCCTGCTCGGCGTCTACACCGCCGCGGCCGTGCGCCGCCTGCAGGCGCCGCCGGACGGACCCCTGGAACAGCTGGCCTGGCTGGTCGCGCCGCTGCTGGTCGCCGCGGGCCTCGGCGTCACCCTGATCCTGGAAAGCCGCCGGATGGAGCGGGCGCACGCCGCCTCCACCGATTCCGAGCAGCGCTTCCGCATGGCCGTGGAGGCCGCGCGCTGCGGCATCTGGGAGTGGGACCTGACCACCGACACCATCTTCATGTCCGACGTAACCGCCGCCCTGTTCGGCTGGCGGGGCGGCACCGTCGATGGCCAGCAGGTGCTGGACCGCGTCTCGGCCGGCCACCGCGACGGCCTGCGCGACGCGCTCGCCACCGCGGCGATCTACGGCGGCTTCGACGTCTCCTTCCGCGTGCCCAGCCTCACCGCCGGCCGGCCGGTGTGGATCGACGCCCGCGGCCAGGGTTTCGGCCAGGCGGCCGAGGGCGGCTACGCCCGGATCATCGGCGTGGCCCTCGACGTCACCGAGGAGCGGCTGGCCCAGGCCCGGGCGCAATCGGCGGAGAGCCGGCTGCGCGACGCCATCGAGAGCGTCTCGGAGGCCTTCGTGCTCTGGGACCGGCACGGCCGGCTGCTGATGTGCAACCGGAACTACCGCGAGTTCTTCCGCATGGAGCCCCAGGCGCTGCAGCCCGGCGCGGACCGCGAGCAAGTGGAGGCGATCGCCCGCCAGGCCATCCGCCAGGAATTCCCCACGGCCGGCAGCCAGGCCGGCGTGCGCGAGGCCGAGCTGGTCGACGGCCGCTGGGTGCAGATCTCCGAGCGGCCCACGGCGGAGGGGGGCCTCGTGGTCACCGCCGCCGACATCACCGCGCTCAAGGCCCAGGAAGACGCCCTCAAGCGCAACGAGCAGGCGCTGCGCCGCGCCGTCACCAACCTGGAGCGCAGCCAGGAGCAGCTCTCGGAGCTGGCCCGCAAGTACGAGGCCGAGAAGCTGCGCGCCGAGGGCGCCAACCGCGCCAAGAGCGAGTTCCTGGCCAACATGAGCCACGAGCTGCGCACGCCGCTGAACGCCATCAACGGCTTCTCCGAGATCATGGTCGGCGAGATGTACGGCCCGCTCGGCGACCGGCGCTACCGCGACTACGCCCTCGACATCCTCAACTCCGGCCAGCACCTGCTGGCCCTGATCAACGACATCCTCGACATGTCGAAGATCGAGGCCGGCAAGATGAACCTGCGCTTCGATCCGATCAGCCTCGAGGAGGTCGCCGAGGACGCCGTGCGCCTGGTCCGCAACCGGGCGGAGACCGCGGGCCTGTCGCTGCGCCTCGAGTTCGCCGATCTGCCGGAGGTCGAGGCCGACTACCGGGCGGTGAAGCAGGTGCTGCTCAACCTGCTCTCCAACGCCGTGAAGTTCACCCCGCGCGGCGGCCGCATCGTCATCAAGGCCGGCGTGCGCGACGATCCCCGCGGCCAGCGGGTGCGGGTGACGGTGCAGGATTCCGGCATCGGCATCTCGGCCGACGACCTGGAGCGCCTGGCCCGGCCCTTCGAGCAGATCGAGAACCAGCACGCCAAGACCCAGCAGGGCACCGGCCTCGGCCTCGCCCTCTCCAAGTCGCTGGTGGAGATGCACGGCGGCCTGCTCGACCTGAAGAGCGCGCCCGGCCAGGGGACCGCGGCCAGCTTCTCGCTGCCCGTCCGCCAGACCGGCTTCGCCCTGCCGCGGGCGGCGACCGCGACCGGCTAGGGCTGCGGCCCCGGGGGCGGGGCGGCCCGCCGCTGCGGGGGTTGGGCGA
>JAQGIX010000285.1 GCA_028290925.1 Phenylobacterium sp.
GACCGGCGCCCGCTGCACCGCGCACCTGCTCTATGAAGGCAAGCGCCGCGGGGCCAAGTACGGCGTCGTCACCATGTGCGTCGGCGGCGGCATGGGGGCGGCCGGCCTGTTCGAAATCTTCTGATCCAAGCCCTTCCTCCCCCGTTACACGGGGGAGGTGTCACCCGCCGAAGAGCGGGTGACGGAGGGGGCGGTCGGCGCAAGGCAGAACCTCGCCCCGCCCACCATCCGCTCTTCGGCGGACGGTCCCCCCGCCCCATGAATGGGGCGGGAAGGGACTACGCAAAGTCCTTGGCGAGCTCGGCGCGGGTCGCCGGCGAGATGCCGGCCAGGTGGCTGTAATGTTCGTGATCGCAGCCGACCAGGATGGTGGTCGCCGGATCGCGGAAGCGGGCGACGTGCTCGGCCTTCAGCCGGAAGCGCAGGAAATGGACCGAGGAGGTCTTGCCGTCCTCCCGCGTGCGCTCGATGTCGCCTTCCGGGACCCCGGAAATCCGATCCTCGCCGATCTGGATGAAGAAGCGATCCTCGACGCCGCCGAGCTTGGCGAGCGTCGCGGCGCGGCGAACCGGCTCGTCGATCTCGAACAGCACCGTGGCGACCAGTTCCGAGCCCTTGGGGATCAACGGGTTGTAGGCCGCCAGCTCGTCGGGGATCTGCGCCTCGCCGCCCTTCTCGATCAACAGCATCTCCTGGATCTGGAAGAGCATGGTCTCGTAGCACTCGAAGTGCACGGTGCAGACCGGCCCGAGCTCGATGCGGCGCAGGCGCTTGAGCGGCATCAGGGCGGCGCGGCGCTCGCGGCGCACCTGGGCGAACTCGGCGTCGGGCAACAGGTCTTGGCGGGTCACTTCGCGCAGGGCGGCGGGCATGGGGACGTCCTTCAAAGGCCGTAGGCTTGGGCGAGGATCTCGATCGGGTGCGCCTGGCGGGGCGGGGCCTTGGCGTCCGGCGAGGTTTCGGCGACCAGCAGCTGGCCCAGGTGCTTGCAGGCCAGCGGGCAGTCGGAGCACAGCGTCTCGGAGCCCTTGGCGGCGATCTGCCGGGCGGTGGGGCGGCCGACCTTCACCGCCACGGGGAAGGTCTCCCTCATCACCCCGAAGGTGCCGCCGTGGCCGGAGCAGCGCTCCACCAGCTCGATGGCGGTGTCGGGGATCAGCCGCAGCATCTCGGCGGACTTCGCGCCCATGTTCTGGGCCCGGGCGTGGCAGGCGTGGTGGATCGTGACGCCGCCGGGGACGGCCGCAAGGCCAGGCGCGAGGCCGAGTTCGCGGTTCAGCTCGACAACATATTGGCTGATGTCGCGGGTGGCCCGCGACAGGGCCTGGACGGCCTCGTCCTCGGCCAGCATCAGCGGCCATTCGAACTTCATCATCAGGCCGCAGCTGGCGGTGAGCGCCACCACGTCGTAGCCGTCGGCGATCCACGGCGCGAAGACCCTGGCCACCCGCTCGGCGCGGCCGGCCACGTCGGCGACGTCGCCCGCCTCCAGCTGCGGCATGCCGCAGCATTCCGGATAGACCAGCTCCACCTCGCAGCCCTGGTGGGCCAGCACCTTGGCGGCGGCCACCGCCGTGTCGGGCTCGTTGTAGTCGACGAAGCAGGTCGCATAGAGCGCGACCTTCCGCCGGCCGAAGGCGGGGCCCTCGGGGTTGGGCGCGATCGGGCCCTTCAGCCGGTCCGTCGCGGTCTTCGAATGGTAGCGGGGCAGCTCGGCTTCCGCGTCGATCTTGGCGATCGCCTCCAGGAGTTTGCGAAGCGGGGTGTTGCTGCGCGCGGTCGCCCAGTTGGCGATCGGCGCCACCGGCTTGGCGAGCTTGCCGTTGCGGTCGGTCTTGCCCAGCTGCTCGCGCACGAACTCCCGCTCGCCGGCCCGCCGCTTGGCGGCGCGGTAGCGCAGGATCAGGTGCGGGATGTCGATGTCGAACGGGTGCGGCGGGACGTAGGGGCACTTGGTCAGGAAGCACATGTCGCAGAGCGTGCAGGCCGCCTCGACGTGGTCGTGGTCCTTGCGCCCGATCGAGTCGACCTCGCCGGTGGCGCTCTCGTCGATGGCGTCGAACAGCCGGGGGAAGCTGTCGCACAGATTGAAGCAGCGGCGGCAGGTGTGACAGACGTCGAACTGGCGCTGTAGCTCGGCGTGGACCTTCTCCAGGTCATAGTAATCGTCGTCCCGCCATTCGATCGGCCGGCGGAAGGGCGCATCGAGGCTGCCCTCGCGCCTGGGGTCCTTGCCGTCTTCACTCACAGATCACCGCCGGTCGAAGGGAGGCGCGGCGGCCCGCGAGCGGGCCGCCGCCAAGAGGCTCGCGGATCAGTCCAGGGTGTCGAGGGCGCGCTGGAAGCGGCCGGCGTGGGACTTCTCGGCCTTGGCCAAGGTCTCGAACCAGTCGGCGATCTCGTCGAAGCCTTCGTCGCGGGCGGTGCGCGCCATGCCCGGGTACATGTCGGTGTATTCGTGGGTCTCGCCGGCGATGGCCGCCTTGAGGTTCAGCGAAGTGCCGCCGATCGGCAGGCCGGTGGCGGGATCGCCGACCGCTTCCATGAACTCGAGGTGGCCGTGGGCGTGGGCTGTGTCGCCTTCCGCGGTGGAGCGTAACTCCGCGGCCTCGTCGTTGTTGGCTTCCACGTCGGCCTTCTGAGCGAAGTAGAGATAGCGGCGGTTCGC
>JAQGIX010000312.1 GCA_028290925.1 Phenylobacterium sp.
CGGCGGCCACGGCGGTGGTGGTGGTGGTGGTGGTGGTGGTGGTCACGGCGGAGGCGGTGGAGGCCACGGCGGGGGCGGTGGAGGCCATGGCGGCGGCGGCGGGGGCCACGGCGGCGGCGGGGGTCACCCCTAGGCCCGCAGTCGCGGCGGCCGGCTAGAACGGGAAATATCTGAAGCTGGCGAACACCATGTCGTCCGACGTGGATGGGGCGCCGCCCACGCCGGTGAACGATTTGAGATTGGTGTGCGAATACTGAAGTCCAAATTGCAGCAGGCCGAAATCGCCGTGGTAGAACTTGTCCCACAACCCGACGGTGACCTGATTGACCTGGCGTAGGTTGGGCGTGCAGATTCCGCCTTCCACGTTGCAGCCGGTGAGGATGGCGGCGGGATTTCCGAAGCCGTAGGCCGCGCTGCTGCCCGGGACCGTGAAGATCCGGGCGTTCTCGCGCTCCTGACCTCCAAAGAGATAGATATCGAGCGCGCTCGTGGCGTGCAGGGTCGCGCCGGCCAGGAACATGGTTTCCGGAATAGGCGACAGGCCGCCGTCGGGCCGGACAACGGTGTCCGGCAATTGGCTCGTGCCATAGCGCCCGATGCCGCGGCCGGTCAGGAATGACCCATGGAGGTCCAGGCGCTTGGGGATCGCGGTGAAGGTGAAGCCGCCCCCAACGCCGCCCCCCGAGGTGCTCATGTTCGTGCTTCCCGGCGCGCGGCCGAACGGATTGGCGGGGGTATAGGCCACCCGGTCGTAATAGGACCGCAACAGTCCGAAGAGTTCGAGATGCAGCGGGTGGTCGCCGCCGATCGGCAGCTCGTAGGCCACCTTGGCGACCACATCGGGATAGTGGTTGAACGACAGGGTGTTGGCGATGTCGAACCCCGCGACACCCGGCGCAGCGGTGGTGGCCGTGACTCCCGGCGCGGTCAGCAGAACGCCCGTGGGCGCCGCAGCGAACGTTGTCTGCGGGTTCTCCAGGGAGACGGCGAGCCAGAGCTGCTTGTTCCAGTTCTTGACCAGTCGCAGTTGGGCCTGCCGCGCCCAGGTGAAGCCGGGGACATACTGCGCATCGATGGTCGGTGGCGGCAGCTCGTTGCGCGGCGTGATCCCCTTGGTGTTCGCGGTCGTCAGCGACCAGGTCTGGCCGGCCAGGAGCTCGAGGCCCAGGCTGTCCCAGTCTATGGCGCCGTAGAGGTGGCGGATGCGCGGACTGTAGGAATTGCTTTCCTTGGGGTTCGCCGTCTGCGCGGCCGCCTGGAAATCGAACTCGCCATAGAACGCCGCATGGGTGTTCGGGTTGATGTCGCCCTGCGCCAGGAAGGACAGCCGGCTCTGCCGCGCCGTGCCCCGCAGTTCGTGCGTGTGGCCAGGCACAGTGTTGGCGAACGGAATGGCTGAGAAGCTCGAGGCGATGTCCGCGTTTTCATTCTTCGAGCGGTAGATGCCCTCGGCGGCGAGAAAGCCGCCCAGGGTGAGTGACAGGCCCTTGTAGTGGATCACGTCCGTCTTGGGCGTGGCGGCCGCCACCGCGGTCTGCACCTCGGTCGGGATGGTCTTGATCCGTCCGTCGACCTCGGCGTTCGCAGCCTGGGCGCGAGCATCCGACTGGGCCAGCTGTTCGCGCAATTGCGCCATCTGCTGATCGGCCTGAGCCCGGCTGGCGGCCTCGGTGTCATGCCAGGTTTGAAGCGCCGCGACCTGGCCCTGCAGCGCCTTCACCTGATCGCGAAGCGCACGATCGGCGGCCGATGTCTGGGCGGGGTGGCGGGAGTGCCGCGGCGCCTTGGCCTCAGCCCCGGCGCCGAGCGAGAGTGCGATCAGAACGCCCAAGCCAAGCGGGATACGCTGCGAGCTGCTCGTCGCCATTGTGGAACCCCATCTCCAGCCGCTTTGCGCGGGCGGTCCCGGGCGGGTCCACCCCCTGAAACCCTCGATCGCCGCATCGGGAGAGTCTTTGGGATCCGACTGAGCAAATCTGAGAATTTCTGAGACGGCATGGGCGCGACCGATCTGCGGGTCGTCGGACCGGTCGTCGGCGCTCAGTTCTTCTCATCACAACTCAGCAACTACACAATGATTTTGGCGCGCCCCGTTACTATTTTCCGGCTCTGGATAGCAACACGACGTCGCGGGAGGTCTGACCGGCGGCATTCTCGTCGTATTCGAGAATGCGCAGCCAAGTACTCGGACGCGCCCCAGGCGCCGGTTCGGAACCCATCAACAGGAGCCCGCAGCCATGAAGACCCTCACCACCTTGGCCACAATCTCTGCGGCCGCCTTCGCCCTCGCCGCTTGCGAGACGATGGCGCAGCGGGTCGGCACCAAGGAAGACACCCTCGCCGCCGCAGGCTTCACGATGCTTCCGGCCAACACGCCTCAGCGGCAGACCGAGCTGCATCAACTTCCGCCGAACAAGTTCGTGCCGCAGACGACCGGCGACACGACCAAGTACGTCTATGCCGACCCGGTGGTGTGCAACTGCCTCTACATCGGTGACCAGAAGGCCTACAGCACCTACCGGCAGGACGTCCTGGCCAAGAAGATCGCCGACGAGCAGCAGATGGCCGCCATGACCTACCAGAACAGCTGGGACTGGGGGTCTTGGGACTGGGGCCCCTGGGGCGGCGGCTGGTGGCGGCGGTAGCAGCCCGATCGGCCCCGACATCCATCGATTCACGACCAGCGCGCGGCGGCGATGGCTCTCCTCAGGGCCATCGCGCTTCGCGTTCTTACGGCACGAATTGCGCTGGGCTTCGTCGAGCTCGACGAAGCCCTGATTGTCCTCCAGGACCACGTTCAGATCCGGCGCCTCCCGCCCAGGGCGCTCAGAGATCTCCTTCGCCCAATTGATCTTGCGGAGCTCGCCTGAATCGTCAGCCGGCGACGCTCAACTGCGCGGCGTCGCCGGCATCGGCGGCGTCGCCCCCGGCGTCTCGCTCCAGCCGCCGCCCAGCGCACGAACCAGATCGACGCTGGCCTGCAGGCGGCGCGTCTCGATGCTGAGTTCCGTCCGCTGCGCCAGCAGGTCAGCGGTCTGGGCGGTGACCACGTCGAGGTAGGTGACCGCGCCCATGCGGTATTGGACCATCGCCAGCGCTTCGGTCCGCTGCGCGGCTACGACCGCGGCCCTCTGTTGTCCCACTTCCTCGGCCAACCGGTTGGAGAGCGCCAGATTGTCCTCGACCTGCTGAAAGGCGGTGAGCACCGTGGCCCGATAGGTTGCGCTGGCTTCGTCGAACTGATCCCGGGACGCCCGAACGACGGCCTTGCGCCGGCCACCGTCGAACAGGGCCATGGCAAGCGCAGGGCCCAGGGTCCACCAGCTGTTGGCGGCGCTCAGCAGGTTTCCACTGCCGGCGGTCTGGAAGCCGCCGGTCGCGTCGAGCGTCAAGGACGGAAACAAGGCTGCCCGCGCCACGCCGATCCGGGCATTGGCCGCCGCCGCTCGCCGCTCGGCCGCCGCGATATCGGGCCTGCGCTGCAGGAGCAGAGAAGGTGCGGACACGGGCGTCTGCGGCGGCGGGGGCAGTTGGGCCCTGGGCGCGATCGAAAAGACCGGAGCCGGTTCGCCTACCAGGGCGGCGATCGCGTGCTCGTAGAGGGCGCGCTGGGCGCCGATGTCGGTCTGTGCGGCCCGGGTTGTCTCCAGCTGGGTTTGCGCCCGGCCGACGTCGAGGCCCGCGACCGCGCCGCCCGAATGCAGGATCTCGGTCAGTTTCAGCGCCCGCGCGTAGGCGTCGGTGGTGGTGGCCAGGAGCGCGGACTGCGCGTCCAGGCCCCTCAGGTTCAGGTACGCGTCAGCCAGCTGCGCCTGCAGGCTGAGCCGCACCGAGGCGACGTCGGCGGCGCTGGCTTGGGCCTCGGCCTTGCCGGAGGCGACCATGTTGCGCACCCGGCCCCACAGATCGAACTCGTAGGAGACCGTGGCCCCGAGGGTGTCGTCCTGGTAGTAGTTGTACAGACTTGAGATGCGCAGGGGGCGATGCTCGGACTGCCGGTTGGCCGTCGCGCTGCCGCTCAGGTCCACTTCGGGCACGAGGTACGAGCGCGCCTGGGCCAGGTTGGCCCGCGCTTCATCGTACCGCGCCAGCGCCAGGGCGAGGTTCGGATTGCCGGCTTCGATCTTGTCTTCGAGACCGTTCAGGGTCTCATCGCCGTAAATTGTCCACCAACGGCCACGCGGCGCCGCGTCCGCCGGGCTGGCCGGCGTCCAGGGCCCGGTCTCCTTGTAGGCCGTCGGCATGGTCATCGCAGGCGGCGAATATGGCGGCGCCAGCGAGCAAGCGGTGAGCGCCAGGGCGGTCCCGGCGAGGGCGAAGAGCCTAACCCGTGACATGTGCGCCTGCTCCAGCTGCGCGAACGGCCGGCGCCGCTATCCGGACCTGATCGCCGACCCGCAGGGAATCCGGCGGATTGTCGATCACCCGGTCGGCTGGCGTTAGCCCGGAGGCGACCTCGACGGTCGTTCCCAGATCCCGCACGATCGTCACCGGCTTCATCGCCACGCGGCCGCCGGCGCCGACGAGCGCCACCGAGGCGCCCGTATCGCGGAACATCAAGGTGGTGGCCGGGACCTGGATGATCCCATGGTTGGGCGGCAAGCTGAAGCGGACCTGGGCGTAGTCGCCGGCTTTCAGGGCCCGGTTGGCGTTCTCGGTCTGCAGCTGGACCAGCAGGGTGCCGCTTTGGGGCGTGATGGCGTCCGCGCTGGTCGCGAGCTGGGCTGTGAAGCTGCGGCCCGGGTACTCCGGCACCGTGAAATTGGCGATCATGCCCGGCTGGATGGCCGCGGAATAACCCTGAGGGGCCCTCACGTAGAGCCGCAGCCGGCTCTCGTCCGCGACCGTGAACAGCGGCGTCGCCGTGGGCACGCCTGCGCTGATCAGGTCGCCGATGTCGGTGGAACGGGTCGTGACCACCCCATCGAAGGGCGCAGTGATGCGCTTGAAGGTCTCCATGGCCTCGAGCCGCGCGACGTTGGCGCGCGACGCGGCGACCATCGCGTTCTTGGCGGCCAGGTCGCCGTTCTTGATGTCGGCGTCCTGCTGGGACACCGCGTCCTGGGCGAGCAGGCCGCCCCAGCGGTGGGCGGTGGTGGCGGACAGGCGCTGGTTGGCGATCGCCATCTGGAGGTCGGCCTTGGCCTGGATGAGCTGCTGGTCGAGGTCGGGCGTATCGATCACGGCCAAGATCTGGCCGGCTTTCACGGGGGCGCCGATGTCGACGTACCACTGCCTGAGATAGCCGCTGACGCGCGCGTAGATCGGCGCGGTGTTGAACGCCTGGACATTGCCCGGCAGGTCCAGCGTTTGCGGGCCGACCGCGGCGTTCAGGCTGATCACCTTGACCGTCGGGATCGCCTGGGCGTTGGTCCAGGCGCCCACCTTTTGATCGGCGCTGACGCGACTGATCACGCCAAGCGCGATGACGACAAGGGCCAGGCCGGCCACAACAACGCCCACAATCTTCAGGCGTCGGGGCGAGATCTGCCGGGACCTATCGGGTTGATCAGGCATAGGAGCCTCCTGTCTGCGGTGTCACGCCGGCCGCGGCCCCGGAGGGCTGGGCGGCCTTGCGGCCGTGAACGATGCTGAACACCACAGGCACGAACATCAGGGTGGCGCAGGTCGCGAAGAGCAGACCGCCGATCACGGCGCGTCCCAGCGGGGCGTTCTGCTCGCCGCCCTCGCCCAGGCCGAGCGCCATTGGCGCCATGCCGATGATCATCGCGAGCGCGGTCATCAGCACCGGCCGGAAGCGGGTGAATCCGGCCTCGGTCGCGGCGAGGACCGCATCGCCCGTGGCGGCGAGACGTTCGCGGGCGAAACTGACCACCAGAATGGAGTTGGCGGTGGCGACGCCCATGCACATGATCGCGCCGGTCAGGGCGGGCACCGACAGGGTGGTCTGGCTGGCGAACAGCATCCAGACGATGCCGGCGAGCGCAGCTGGCAAGGCGGTGATGATCACGAACGGATCCAGCCACGACTGGAAGTTCACCACGATCAGCAGGTAGATCAGCACGATCGCGCCGACCAGTCCGAAGCCCAGGCCGCCGAAGGCCGTGTTCATCGTCGCGATCTGGCCGCGCAGGACCACCGTGGCGCCCTTCGGCGCGTCCTTGGCGGTCGCCGCGATCAGGCTCTGGATATCGTGCGCGACCCCGGCCAGGTCGCGGTCCTGCGTCGTTGCGTAGAGATCGATGACCGGCTGGATGTTGTAGTGGCTGACCACCGCGCTCGACTGTCCCCGGGTGATCTTGCCAAGCCCGCCGAGGATCTGCAGCGAGTTCGAGGCCACCCCGGTCACCGGGATATTCTCCAGAGCCGGCAGACTGTCGATCCTGTACTCGGGCGTCTGCGCAACGACCGCATAGGAGACCCCGTTCGCCGGGTTCAGCCAGAAGGTCGGCTGGCCCTGGGAACTGCCGGCCAGCGAGGTGGTGACGCTGTTGGTCACGTCGCGTTCGGTCAGGCCAAGCTGGGCCATCCGGGTGCGGTTGACGTCGACGCTCAGCTGCGGATTGTCCATCGATTGCTGCATGCGCGCGTCGGCGATCCCGCGGATGGTCCGCATCCGCCGCAGCAGCTCCAGAGCGTAGGCCTGGTTCGCCTGCTGGTTCGGGCCGGCGATCTGCAGGTCCAGCGGCGCGGGCGAGCCGAAGTTCAGGATCTGGCTGATGATGTCGGCGGGGGGGAACGAGAAGGTCGCGCCGGGAAAGGCGACCGGCAGCCGCTCGCGCAGGGTGCGCACGTAGTCGGCGGTCGGATGATGCCCGGCGTTCAGGGTGATGAAGATGTCCCCGTCCTGATAACCGATCAGGCCGGTGTTGCTGTAGACCACGTTGACCGCGCTGATCGGCATGCCGATGTTGTCGACGATCGAGGTCAGCTCCTTGGGCGGGATAATCTGGCGGACCTCGCGTTCGACATCGCCGAACATGGCCGAGGCGTCTTCGATCCGCGTGCCCACCGGCGGGCGCACATGCAGCGTGATCTGACCGGAATCGACCGACGGGAAGAAGTTCGAGCCGAGCAGCGGCGCCAGGCCGAACGAGGCGATCACCACCGCGAGGAAGCCGACCACGAACATCCGCCGGTGCGCCAGCGCCAGGCCGAGCAGCTTGCTGTAGGCCTCGCGGAATCTCTCGAAGCGGGCGGCGAAGCCGCGTTGGAAGCGGGCCAGCGGGTTGCGCGGCGGAGGCGCGGCTTCCGGCTGTCCACCCGCCGCGTCACCACCCTCGG
>JAQGIX010000338.1 GCA_028290925.1 Phenylobacterium sp.
GCCGAGAGCAGGTGGTAGGTGGCCGGCGTGTGCGGCGAGTGGACGGTGATGATGTCCGCCCGGGCCAGCATCTGGTCCAGGCTCTCCCAGTAGGTCGCCTCCAGCTCCTCGGCGATGCGCGAGGAGACCGGTTTGCGGTTGTGGTAGTGGATCTGCAGGCCGAACGCCTTGGCGCGGCGGGCCACCGCCTGGCCGATACGGCCCATGCCGATGATGCCCAGCCGCTTGCCGGTGATCCGGCGGCCCATCATCCAGGTGGGGGTCCAGCCGGTGAAGCCGCCCTCCTTGACCACCTGGGCGCCCTCCACGATGCGGCGGGCCACGGCCATGATCAGCGCCATGGTCAGGTCGGCGGTGTCCTCGGTGAGCACGCCAGGGGTGTTGGTGACGACGATGCCCCTGGCGTTGGCGGCCACCACGTCGATGTGGTCGACACCCGCGCCGAAGTTGGCGATCAGCTTCAGGCGCTCGCCGGCCTTGTCCAGCAGCGCGGCGTCGATCTTGTCGGTGATGGTCGGGGCCAGGACGTCGGCCCGGCCGACCGCGTCTTCCAGCTGGGCGCGGGTCATCGGCCCGTCGGAGAGGTTGAGCTCCGCGTCGAACAGTTCGCGCATCCGGGTCTCCACCGGGTCGGGGAGCTTGCGCGTGACGATGACTTTGGGCTTGCGGGCTGACATTTCGCGACTTGAAAAGGGGCCGATGGCTTGGCGCGCCGGATCGGCGCTTGAGGCTCTAGGCGAGCACCTCTAGCAAAGGGTCCATGGACGGCCAAGGCGAGGCTGACGGCTGGGGGAAGGCGTTGAGGCGGATCGCATGCTTCGCGGGCGCTGTGGCGGCGGGTCTGCTGCTGGCGGGCGCATCGGCCGCGGCCGAGCGCCAGACGCCGTCCGGCCTGCCCGTCCCGCGCTACGTTTCGCTGAAGTTCGACCGGGTGAACGCCCGCGCCGGCCCCGGCGACGATCACCGGCTGCTGTGGGTCTACAAGGTCAAGGGCCTGCCGGTGCAGGTGGTGGCCGAAACCTCTGAGTGGCGCCGGGTGTGCGACCCCGAGGGCAGTTTGGTCTGGGTGCACAAGCGCACCACCGACGGCCGGCGGATGGTGATGAACACCAAGGAAGAGCGGGTGACCCTGCTCAGGCGGCCCCGGCGCGACGCCCGGGCGGCGGCTTTCCTGAACCCGCGGGCCCTGGCCACGTTGGACCGTTGCGAGAAGGGCTGGTGCCGCGTTCGGGCTGACGGCGTCGCCGGTTGGGCCAAGGAGGGCGACCTCTGGGGCACGGCCGAAGCGCCGCAATGTCGTTGAGCGCGCCATCCGGCTCATGGTAGGGGCCTGACGCCTCGCCACAGAGAGCACGGCCTGACGATGAGCGAAGCCACCGCCACCCCGACCCGACCTTCCAGCTACGGCTTCGAGGAGCTGATGTCCTGCGCGCGGGGCGAGATGTACGGCCCGGGCAACGCCCAGCTGCCGGCCCCGCCGATGCTGCTGTTCGATCGGATCACCAAGATCACCGAAGACGGCGGCGAGCACGGCAAGGGCTATATCGAGGCCGAGTTCGACATCAATCCGGAGCTCTGGTTCTTCGCCTGCCACTTCATCGGCGATCCGGTGATGCCCGGCAGCCTGGGCCTCGACGCCCTGTGGCAGCTGGTGGGCTTCTACCTCGGCTGGATCGGCGGCAAGGGCCGTGGTCGGGCGTTGGGTTGCGGCGAAGTGAAGTTCGCCGGCGAAGTGACGCCCGACATCAAGACGGTCACCTACAAGATCCAGATGAAGCGGGTGATCAACCGGCGCCTGGTCATGGGGATCGGCGACGGGGTGCTCGAGGCCGACGGAACCCCCATCTATTCGGCGCTCGACCTCCGGGTCGGCCTCTACCAGCGGCCCTGAAGCCGCGGAGTCGGGAAGCAAACCATGCGTCGTGTCGTCGTCACCGGATTGGGGGTGGTCTCCTCGATCGGCAATAACGCCAACGAGGTGCTGACCGCCCTGCGCGAGGCGAAGTCCGGCGTGGTCGCCGCGCCCGAGTACGCCGAGTTGGGCTTCCGCTGCCAGGTGCACGCCCCGCCGCAGCTCGACTGGGAACCCTTGATCGACCGGCGCGCGGCGCGCTTCCTCGCCCAGGGCACCGCCTTCGGCCACATCGCCATGGAACAGGCGATCGCCGACTCCGGCCTGGAGCCGGGCGAAATCTCCAACGACCGCACCGGCCTGATCGTCGGCGCCGGCGGGCCATCTACCCGCTCCATCGTCGAGGCCGCCGAGATCACCCGCACCAAGGGCCCCAAACGGGTCGGCCCCTTCGCGGTGCCCAAGGCGATGAGTTCCGGCCCCTCGGCGGTGCTGGCCACCTGGTTCAAGATCCGCGGGCTGAACTTCTCGATCTCCTCGGCCTGCGCCACCTCCACGCACTGCATCGGGGTCGGCTACGAGCAGATCCTCATGGGCAAGCAGGACGTGGTGTTCGCCGGCGGCACAGAGGAGCTCGACTGGACGCTCTCGGTGCTGTTCGACGCCATGGGCGCCATGTCGAGCAACTTCAACGATCGGCCCGGGGTGGCCAGCCGCGCCTATGACGTGGACCGCGACGGCTTCGTGATCGCCGGCGGGGCCGGGATCGTGGTGCTCGAGGAATACGAGCACGCCAAGGCCCGCGGGGCGAAGATCTATGGCGAGATCGTCGGCTACGCCGCCACCTCCGACGGCTACG
Source organism: Phenylobacterium sp. (assembly GCA_028290925.1). Classification (GTDB taxonomy): domain Bacteria; phylum Pseudomonadota; class Alphaproteobacteria; order Caulobacterales; family Caulobacteraceae; genus Phenylobacterium. The sequence goes on from JAQGIX010000338.1 coordinate 2,712, forward strand.
ACATGGTCGCGCCCTCCGGCGAGGGGGCGGTGCGCTGCATGCGGCTCGCCATGCCCGCCGACAAGCGCAAGATCGACTACCTCAACACCCACGGCACCTCGACGCCGGTGGGCGATTCCAAGGAGATGGAGGCGGTGCGCGAGGTGTTCGGCGCCGAGGCCCCGATGATCTCCTCCACAAAGTCCCTGACCGGCCACAGCCTGGGCGCGGCCGGCGCGCAGGAGGCGATCTACTGCCTCCTGATGCTCAACAACGGCTTCGTCGCCGAGAGCGCCCACATCGACACCCTCGACCCGGCGTTCGCCGACCTGCCGATCCTGCGCAAGCGCGTGGACCGCCCGATCGAAACGGCGATGTCCAACTCCTTCGGCTTTGGCGGGACGAACGGCTGCCTGGTGATGAGCCGGGTCTAGCCTCCTCTCTCCCACGCGGGGAGAGGCGCTCTAGGGCCGTGCTTCCCCGTACATGTCCAGGTGCTGCCGCTCCAGCTCGGTGGCGTAGCGGCGGGTGACGTAGGCCTCGCCCACCAGGCCCAGGATGAGGCCCTCCTCGTCGACCACGGCCAGGTCGTCGGCTTCGGCCATCTCGAAGGCGCGCATGACGGCGGCGATGTCCTGGTCCGGCGAGAGCGTCGCGTCGCGCAGGACCGCGAGGTCGGCCACCGGCCGGTCGGCGGCGACGTCGTCGGCGAACACCTCCGGCGTCAGCACCAGCCCGGCATATCGCCCGGTGGCGTCGGTGAGGATCACCCGCGTCGTCGAGCCCAGCGGAAAGCGGTGGCGGAACTCGGCCACGGGGCCGTCGGCCGGGAAGGTCCCGGTGTGCTGGCGCATCATGCGGCCGGCGGTGAGCGTGCGCACCCAGCCGATGTCGCGGGCGCTGCGGATGGTCTCGCCGCGCAGGTGCAGCCGCCAGGTGGAGAAGGAGTAGCCGAACCGCTCGCGCACCACGGTGGAGGCGATCAGGGTGGCGGCCAGGGTCGCAGCCGCCACGCCGAAGTCCCGCGTCGCCTCCAGCACCAGGAAGCTCATGGTCAACGGCCCGCCGACGATCGAGACGGCCAGCGCCCCCATGCCGACCAGGGCGGCGTTCTGGTAGGAGATCTCCGCGGCGATGGGGGTCAAGCCTATGAGGTCGGCGTAGATCTGGCCGAGCAGGGAGCCGAGGAACAGCGAGGCGAAGAACAGGCCGCCGCGGAAGCCGAAGCCCAGCGCCGTCGTCGAGGCCGCGGTCTTGAGCAGGAAGACGGTCGCCAGCAGCATCAGCGGCGCGTCCGTGGCCACGTCGAGGTGCAGGGCGCCGTGGCCCGCCGAGAGGGTCTGCGGGGAGGCGAGCGCCAGCCCGGCCAGGATCGCCCCGCCGAGGACGGGCTTCAGCAGCGCGGGGCCCGGCAGGGCGCGGGCGGCCTGCTCGACGCGGGCGACCAGGCGCATGATCACCACCCCCGCCAGGGCGCAGACCAACCCGAGAAGCGCGTAGAGCAGGTAGGCGGTGATGTCCGGCGCCTTGGAGGTCTGGACCTGGATCACATAGGGGATGCCGCCCAGCGCCTGGGCGGTGACGACGCTGGCCAGGGAGGCCGCCGCCACCGGGGCGATGGCCGAGGGCGTGTAGGAGCCGATGACGATCTCGAAGGCGTAGAAGGCGCCGGTCAGCGGCGCGCCGAACGCCGCTCCGATGGCGGCGCCCGCCCCCGCCCCAACCAGGATGCGCATGTCGTGGCGGCGCAGCTTCAGCCGGTGGCCGGCGAACGAGGCGGCCGCGCCGCCGGCCTGGGCGTAGGCCGCCTCCAGGCCGACCGAGCCGCCGACGCCGTTGGAGAGGATGGTCTGGGCGCAGACGATGGCGCTGTCGGCGAGCGGCAGGACCCCGCCGTGCAGGGCGTTGGCCTCGACCACGTCCACCAGCGGCGCGGATCGCCGCTTGAGCACCGCCCAGGACAGCACGCCGAGCGCCAGGCCGCCCAGCGGCAGCCACACCACGTCGATCGGCTGGATGCGGACGGTGGCGCTGAGGTGCTCCTCGAAGTCGATGCCGTAGAGCCACATCTGCATGTAGTGGGCGATGCGGGCCTGGAAGACGGCCAGCACCCCGGCCACCGCGCCGACCCCCACCGAGAGCACGATCAGCCACAGCTCGCTCTCGCGCAGCCGCCGCCGAAAGCCCGCCAGCAGGCGGGCGGGTCGGGGACGCGGCAGATAGGGAATCTCGGCCATCGGCGCTCTGCGGATACCACCTTGGGGCGGTGGAGCCTAAGGCTTGCCTAAGCCGGGCCGCCCGTCCACAACCCGCGCGAAACCGCTCATTTGAGGGAGACGCCAGGTGGCCGAAGACTATCAGATGCCCAAGGGCGAGCTGATGAAGGGCAAGCGGGGCGTGGTCACCGGGATCGCGAACCACCAGTCGATCGCCTGGGGAATCGCCTCGCAACTGGCCGCTCAGGGCGCCGAGATGGCCTTCCTCCACCTGCCGGGCATGGAGCGGCGCATCCAGCCGCTGGCCGAAGGCGCGGGCGTGAAGACCGTGCTGCCGGTGGACGTCACCGACGACGCCTCGATGGATGCGGCCTTCTCGGGCGTGGAGAAGGCGTTCGGCGCGATCGACTTCTTCGTCCACGCCATCGCCTTCGCCGACAGGAACGAACTGAAGGGCTCGTTCGTGGAGAACACCACGCGCGAGGGCTTCCTGCTGGCGATGAACATCTCGGCCTTCAGCTTCGTGGACTGCGCCAAGCGCGCGGCGGCGCTGATGCCGAACGGCGGCTCGATCGTCACCCTGACCTACATGGGCTCGGAGCGGGCGATCCCGAACTACAACACCATGGGCGTGGCCAAGGCGGCGCTGGAGGCGGCGGTGCGCTACGCGGCCCGCGACCTGGGCCCGAAGGGAATCCGAGTGAACGCGCTGTCGCCAGGCGCCATGCGGACCTTGTCGCTGGCGGGGATCTCCGGCGGGCGCTCGATGCTGGCCAAGGGCCGCTCGCTCTCGGCGATGCAGGCGGACACCTCCATGGAGGGCGTGGCCGGCGCGGCGCTGTGGCTGGTCTCCGACCTCGGGCTCTCCACCACCGGCGAGGTGATCCACGTGGACGCCGGCTTCCACATCATGGGCTTCACGGAAGACGAAGCGGCGGAAGGCTAGGCCCCTCGCTCGTCGGGCGCGTAGGCCCGCAGGAACCGCGCCGCGGCCTCGCGGGCGATGCGGTCGAGGCTGGCCTCGTCGAGGCCTCCGCTGACGCCCAGCAGGTAGGCGGTCTGGCGCGAGGAGACCACCATTCCGGCGAAGAAGTCGGCGGCCTCCAGGGGGTCGGCGCAGGCGAGCCGCCCGGCGGCGGTCTCGGCCGCGAGGAACTCGGCCAGGCGCCGGCGGCTGGCGCGGGGGCCGGCCTCGTACATGGTTCGCGCCACCTCGGGCAGGGCCTGGACGTTGGCCATGGCGGTGCGCAACAGCGTTGCGTAGCTGGGGCTGAGCAGGACGCGCAACAGCACGCGGGCGAATTCGGCCAGGGCCTCGGCCGGCTGCTCGAGCGCGCCGGCGGCCGCCAGCGGCGCGGTGATCTCGCCGACCCGGCGGGCGCACATCGCCCGCACCAGCTCGGCCTTGGTCCCATAGTGGTTGTAGACGGTCTGCTTGGAGACCCCGGCGCGGCGGGCGATCTCCTCCATCGAGGCGGTGACCCCGCGCTCGGTCAGCACCGCCACCGCGGCGTCGAGGATCGCCTCGTTCTTGGCGACGTCGATCTGGCCGGCGATGCGGGGCATCAGTGCGCGCCTTGCGGCTGGGCGCCTGTCTGTGGCTTGCCGGGCGAGGCGAAGAAGGCCAGCCCCACCGCGCCCCAGGAGGCTAGCGACAGGAACAGGAAGGCGTCGCCGAAGCTGAGCGTCGCGGCCTGCTTGCGCATCAGGAAGCTCATGGCCTTGCCCGCCCCGCCCTCGGGATCGGCCATGCCGTTCTCGGTCATCATGGCGGTCAGCCCGTCGAGCATGTCGCGGCTGGCCGGATTGGCGACGCTGGCGGCGCTGGTGATGTCGGTCATGTGCAGGGCGGTGCGGTTGGTCAGGATGGTGGAGAGCGCCGCCAGGCCGATGGCGCCGGCCACGTTGCGGACCAGGTTGAGGATCCCCGAGGCGTCCTTCATCTGGCTCACCGGCAGGGTGGAGACGGTCAGCTGCTGGGAGGCGATCAGGGCGATCATGCTGCCGATCCCGCGCACGATCTGCAGGGTCATGAACTCGCCGAAGCCCCACTGGTCGGTGATGCGCGCGGCGAGGCCCACGCTCCAGGCGGTCAGCGCGAAGCCGACCGCAAGGCACCAGCGGGGGTCGGCCTGGCGCACGAACCGGCCGATGGTCGGCGCGCAGAGGAACATGCTGAGGCCGGAGACCAGCATGGTCGTGCCGACCTGGGCCGAGGAGTAGCCGCGGATCTGGCCCAGGAACAGCGGCAGCAGGAAGGTGCCGCCGAACAGGCTCATGCCCGAGACGAAGACCATCAGGATGCCGAGCGTGAAGTTCTTGTCGGTGAACGGCCTCAGCGAGACGATCGGCTGCCTGTAGGTCAGCTGCCGCCAGACGAAGGCGACGCCGGTCAGGGCCGCGGTGACGGTCAGCCATAGGATGGCGTCGTCCTGGAACCAGCTGTTCCGGGCGCCTTCCTCCAGCACGTACTGCATGGAGAGCAGGAAGACGGCCATCAGCACCAGGCCCGTCCAGTCGATGCCCTTGGCGAGCTTGGGATCGCCCTTGTCGAAACCGCCGTAGCGGCTGACCAGGAACACCACCACGAAGCCTACCGGCACATTGATGAAGAACAGCCAGCGCCAGGAGAGCAGCTCGGTCAGGTGGCCGCCGAGCGTCGGGCCGATGGTGGGGGCGAGCGTGACGATGGAGCCCACGATGACATTGGCGAGCGTGCGCTTCTCCGGCGGGAAGACGGTCATGGCGGTGGCGAAGATCGGCGGGATCATCGCCCCGGCCGCCAGCCCCTGCAGGGCGCGGGTGAAGATCATCATGCCGACGCTGGTGGACAGGCCCGTCGCCACGGAGGTGACGATGAAGCAGAGCGAGGCCGTGACGTAGAACGCCCGCGTGCCCCACATCTTGGTCAGGTAGGCGGTGAGCGGCATGATCACCACCTCGGCCAGGAGGTAGATGGTCTGCACCCAGCTGATCTCGTCGTTGGTGGCGGCGATGCCGGCCTGGATCTGCACCAGGGACGAGGCGACGATCTGGATGTCCAGCATGGCCATGAACTGGCCGAGGATCATGCCGCCGAAGCCCAGGAACACCTTGGTCCAGTTGACGGCGGCGCCGTCCGCGCCGAGCTCGGTGGAGGCCGGTTGCGGCGGCGCCGTCACGCCCGGACGCGGCTGGGCGTCGTCCGACATGGCCTCAGCGGGCCTCGCCGCTGCGGGCGAGCTGGACCGGGCCTGAGCCGGCTTCGGCGAAGCTCGGACCGGTGTTGCGGCGCACGTCCACCTTCACGTCCACCGACAGGCCGGGCCGCAGCGCGCCGGCGTAGGGTTGGGCCCGGTCGACGGCGATCTTCACCGGCAGGCGCTGGGCGATCTTGGTGAAGTTGCCGACCGCGTTCTCCACCGGGATCAGGGCGAACTCCGAGCCGGTGGCCGGGGCGAAGCTCAGCACCCGGCCCTTGATCGCCTTGCCCCCGAAGGCGTCAGCGTGGATCTCCACCGCCTGGCCGATCCGCAGCCGCGCCACCTGGGTCTCCTTGAAGTTGGCGACCACATAGGCCTCGGCGACCGGCACGATGCTCATCAGCGCGCCACCGGGCCGCACGTACTGGCCAAGCCGCACGCCGCGCGCCCCGACCACCCCGGCAACGGGGCTGCGGAGCTCGGTGCGCGAGAGGTCGATGCGGGCCTGATCGACGGCCGCGCGGGCGGCCTGCGCCTGGGCCAGCGTCTGGGCGCGGGCCGAGCCGAGCGACTGGGCGGAGCGCCGCTCGGCCTCCAGGGTCGCCTGGGCCTGGGAGACCGCGGCGATGGCCTCCTCGTCGGCCGCCCGGGCGCTCTGGGCGCGCTGCGGCGGCGACCAGCCCATGCCGGCGAGCGCGGTGTAACGGTCGAGCTCGTACTGCGCGAACTTGGCCTGGGCCTTGGCGCTCTCCAGGCTGGCGCCGCGCTGGGCGATCATCGCCTCCTCGAGGCGGGCCTTGTCGTCCACCTGGCGAACCCCGGCCTCCAGGGCCTGGGCGTTGGCCTCGGCCTGGGCGAGCCGGGCCTTGATGGTGGCCGGATCGATGCGCAGCAGCACCTGGCCCGGCTGCACCGGCTCGTTGTCGGCCACCAGCAGCTCGGAGACGTAGCCGTCCACTTGCGCGGCGATGGTCACCTTGTCGGCCTCGACGAAGGCGTTGTCGGTGGCCTCGAAATGCTGGCGCTCGATCCACCAGGCCGCGCCGCCGAGCGCCACGGCCACCGCCGCGACGCCTCCGGCCAGGATCGGAACCAGACGGCCCCCGCGCAGTCCCGCCATCGCCGCACCCTCTCAGTCCAACAGCCCTTGAGCTGAAAACATGCGTACGGCCGAGCCAGACCGCAAGGGAATAATGGACCACAGCGTCCAGAAATCCGCCATCTGGACGACAGCTGCGGAACGTGGGCGTATCCCGGCGATGACCGAAGGCCCCTCCAGCCCCTTCGACGCGGACGTGATCATCGCCGGCGCGGGCATCGCCGGCGCGACCCTGGCGCTGGCGCTGGCCAAGGCCGGGCTGACGCCGATCCTGGTCGATCCGGTGGTGTTCGACGCCCAGATCGCGCCGAGCTTCGACGGCCGGGCCTCGGCCATCGCCTACGCCGCCTTCCGCCAGTGGCGGGCGCTGGACGCCGCGCCGATGCTGACGCCGCACCTGCAGCGGATCGAACAGATCCTGGTCACCGACGGCCGCAGCCCGGGCGCCGCGGCCGGCCCGCCGGCGGCTTTCTTCCTGCGCTTCGATTCCGCCGAGATCGCCGACCGCTCCGACGGCGAGCCCTTGGGCTACATGCTGGAGAACCGCCACATCCGCGCGGGCCTCGCTCAGGCCGTCCAGGCGGCCGGCATCCAGGTGCTGGCGCCGGCCCGGGTGGCCCGCGCCGAAGCCGGCCCCCGCGGCGTGAGCGTGACCCTGGCCGACGGCCGCGTGCTCACCGCCCCGCTGGTGGTGGGCGCCGAAGGCCGCGGCTCGGTGATCCGCGAGGCGGCCGGCATTGGGGTCATCGGCTGGGACTACCGCCAGGTGGGCGTGGTCGCCACGGTGAAGCTGGAGCGGCCGCACGAGGGCGTGGCCCACGAGTTCTTCCTGCCGTCGGGTCCGTTCGCCATCCTGCCGCTCACGCAGGACCGGGCGAGCCTGGTCTGGACCGAAAGCGTCGCGCGCGGGGCCGCGCTGAAGACGGCCCGGCCGGAGGTGTTCCACGCCCACCTGCAGCGGCGGTTCGGCGAGTTCCTCGGCGCGGCGACGCGCGAGGGGCCGGTGTTCACCTATCCGCTGAGCCTGCAGCTCGCCGAGCGGCTCACCGCGCCCAGGGTGGCGCTGCTGGGCGATGCGGCGCATGGCGTGCACCCGATCGCTGGCCAGGGCCTGAACCTTGGCCTGAAGGGCGCGGCGGCGCTGGCCCAGACCCTCGTCGAGGCCGCCCGGCTAGGCGAGGATATCGGCTCTGAAGGGGTGCTGGAGCGCTACGCGGCGTGGCGGCGGTTCGACACCGCGACGCTCACGGCCGGCATGGACCTCTTCGTGCGCCTGTTCTCCAACGACAACCCGCTGCTGCGCCTGGCGCGCGGGGCCGGCATGGCGGCGGTCAACCGCATCGCCCCGGCGCGGACCTTCTTCATGCAGGAAGCCGGCGGCGCGGTGGGGGATCTGCCACGGCTGCTGCGGGGCGAGGCGCTGTGATCGCTCGTTCCCGTGACCGCGGTCGCGGGGATGAGCGGGGGACTTATTTGTCGCCCAGCTCGCGGGCTTCCTCGGGCAGCATGATCGGGACGCCGTCGCGGATCGGGTAGGCGAGCTTGGCCGAGCGGCTGATCAGCTCGGCGCCGGCGCGGTCGTACTCCAGGGTCCCGTGGGTCACCGGGCAGACCAGGATCTCCAACAGCCGCGGATCGACCTCGACGGGGGGCTGGGCTTCGGTGTCGCTGGTCTCGCTCATCCGTCAGGCTCTACTGCATGGAGGGGTTTTCGTCATCGCCGTCGTCCAGGCAGTCGATCTCCAGCAGGGTGGTGAGCGCGTCGAACCGGTCGGCCAGCGCGGGGGCTTCCAGCAACGCCTGCTTCTCGGCGCGGTCGAAGGGCAGGCCCATGGCCAGGCTGTTGACCAGCGGCTCCAGGGGCGCGGTGGTGGCGGTCTCCCAGTCGATGTCCAGGTCGCGGTGGTTCAGGTAGCGCTTGAGGGCCTTGGCGAAGCGGTCGCGGACGGCCAGCGGGGCCTCCGCGCGCTCGTCCTCGGCCAGGTCGTCCTCGAAGCGGTCGTAGCGGGCGCGCACCTGGCGGTAGGGAGTGCGCAGGCCGAGCTCCTCGCCGGGCTGGAAGCGGCAGACGCCGGTCAGCG
>JAQGIX010000340.1 GCA_028290925.1 Phenylobacterium sp.
TGACGCCGCCGGCCGTGGCGCGTGCGCGCCGGCTTCAGGAGCTTTGGACCATGTCCCCTATTCGATGGCTGCCGCCCCTGGCGGTCGCGGCTTGTCTCGCCGGCTCGGCGCAGGCCGGCCCCTTGAGCTACGACCAGGCGCTGGCGCGCGCGCTGACGAGCGCCCCCAGCCTGGAGGCCGCGAACCTGCAGGCCCAGGCGGCTCGCGCGGCGGCTCCGGCGGCGGGCGCCTTGCCCGATCCAAAGCTCAATTTCGCGGCGGAAGGCTTCCCGGTCTCGGGGCCGAACGCCGGCCGGCCCAACAGGGACGACTTCAGCGATCTTCGCCTCGGCGTCATGCAGGACGTGCCGAACGCCGGCCGCCGACGCGCCGCGGTGGCGGGTGCGAGGGCGGAGATTTCGCAGGCCGACGCCGAGCGCGCGGCCGAGCTGCGGAAGGTCAGGGTGGGCGCAGCGCTCGCCTGGATCGATCTCGCCTACGCCGAGCGTCGCCTGGCGGCCGCTGACGAGGTCTTGAAAGCCCTCAAGCCCCTTTGGGAGGCGCAGCCGTCCGGGGTCGCCGCAGGGCGCATCCGGCCCGGACAAGCCCTGGCGCCCGTGCAGATGCGCGCCAGCCTCGAAGATAAGCGCAGCGAGCTCGCCGCCGCCGCCAGCCGCGCCCGCGCGGAGCTGACGCGCTGGACCGGCGAGCCCGGGCCGGCAGCCGTGGGCGATGCGCCGCACTACGCCATCGACGAGGCCGCCCTGCACGCGTCTCTGGAGGACCACCCCTCGATCCTGGTCTCCCGCTCGGCGGTGCAGCGGGCCCAGGCGGAGGTCGACGCCGCCCGCGCCGCCAAGCGCCCGGACTGGAGCTGGGAGGTGGCTTACCAGCGGCGCGACCCGAGGTTCGGCGACATGGTGATGGCCGGCGTCACGGTGAGCCTGCCGCTGTTCGCAGGAAGCCGGCAGGAGCCGCTGATCGCCGCGCGGCGCGCCGAGGCCTCGAAGGCCCTGGCCGAGCGAGAGGACGCCCGCCGGACGCTCGCCGCCCAGCTCGACGGCGATCTCGCCGACCACGTGATGCACCACGAGCAGTGGCAGCGGACGCGCAACATCGTGCTGCCCGCCGCCCAGCAGCGCGCGGACCTGGAGACCCAGAGCTACGCGGCCGGCCGGGCCAACCTCGCCGACGTGCTCGACGCCATGACCGCGCTGGCGGACGCCAAGCTCACCGCCCTTGAGCGCGAGGCCATGGTGATGCGCGACGGGGCGCGGATCGTACTCACCTACGGGAGCGACCAATGACACGGCGCCAGACATTGATCGCCAGCGCCGGGGGAATCGCCCTCGCCATCCTGCTCGGCTTCGGCCTGGGCCGGATCGCCAAGGCGCCGCCGCCGGCGCCTGCGGCCCAGCAGAACGGTCGGCCGCTCTACTGGTACGACCCGATGGTCCCCGGCCAGCATTTCGACAAGCCCGGCAAGTCGCCGTTCATGGACATGCAGCTGCTGCCCAAATATGCGGGCGAGGCGCCCGGCGGCGCGGGCGTGCAGATCGACCCGGCCAAGGTCCAGAACCTCGGCGTGCGGCTCGCCACGGTCGAGCGCGGAACCCTGCCCAGCGGCATCGCCACGACCGGCACGGTCGACTTCGACGAGCGCGACGTGGCCGTGGTCCAGGCCAAGGCCGCCGGCTTCGTGCAGCGGGTCTATAGCCGAGCGCCCGGCGACGTGCTGGGCGCGGGCGCCCCGCTCGCAGACCTGCTGATCCCCGACTGGGCCGGCGCGCAGGGCGAGTACCTGGCGGTGCGCCGCACCGGCGATGCGGCGCTGATCCGCGCGGCCCGGCAGCGGTTGCAGCTGCTGGGCATGGCGCCGGCGCTGATCGATGCGGTCGAGCGGAGCGGCCGGGTCCGCAACGTCGTAACGGTCGCCACACCGATGGGCGGCACGATCAAGACGCTGGGCGTGCGCGCCGGCATGGCAGTCACGGCCGGCCAGACCCTGGCGGAGGTCAACGGCCTCTCCCGCGTCTGGCTGAACGCCGCCGTGCCGGAGGCCATGGCCGGCGACGTGCGGCTTGGCCAGGGCGCCACCGCGACGCTCGCAGCCTACCCCGGCAAGGTGTTCGCCGGCCGGGTCACCGCCATCCTGCCGCAGGCCCAGACGGAGAGCCGCACGCTGACGGCGCGCATCGAACTGCCGAACCCACGCGGACGGTTGCGGCCCGGCATGTTCGCGAGCGTCCAGTTCGGCGGCCAGCCGCAACCGGCCCTGCTCGTGCCGTCCGAGGCCGTCATCCGCACCGGTCGCCGGACACTGGTCATGCTCGCTCAGCCCGGCGGACGCTTCCAGCCGGCGGAAATCCAGGCGGGCCGGGAGGCAGGCGACCGAACCGAAGTGCTGGCAGGGCTTTCGGAGGGGGAAAAAGTCGTCGCCTCGGGTCAATTCCTCCTCGACAGCGAGGCCAGCCTGTCGGACCTCCAGGCGCGGCCCATCTCCGCGACCAGCCCCACCGCCCCGGTCGCCCGATGATCGCCGCCCTGATCCGCGCCTCGGTGCGCGGCCGGCTCCTGGTGTTGCTTGCCGCCGTCGCGCTGCTGATCGCCGGATTGATCGCCGTGCGCTCGACGCCGGTGGACGCCCTGCCGGACCTCTCCGACACCCAGGTGATCATCCGCACCAGCTATCCGGGCCAGGCGCCGCAGGTGGTCGAGGACCAGGTCACCTATCCGCTGACCACCACCATGCTCTCAGTGCCGGGCGCCAAGACGGTGCGCGGCTACTCGTTCTTCGGCGACAGCTTCGTCTACGTCCTGTTCGAGGACGGGACCGACCTCTACTGGGCCCGCTCGCGGGTGCTGGAATACCTGAACCAGGTGCAGGGCCGCCTGCCGGCCGCCGCCAAGGCCTTGCTCGGGCCCGACGCCACCGGCGTCGGCTGGGTCTATGAATACGCCCTGGCCGACCGCAGCGGTCGGCACGACCTGGCCCAGCTCCGCAGCCTGCAGGACTGGTTCCTCCGCTACGAGCTGAAGACCCTGCCGGGCGTCGCCGAGGTGGCCAGCATCGGCGGCATGGTCCGCGAGTATCAGGTGGTGCTCGATCCGGTGCGGCTGGTGGCTTTGGGCGTCACCCACGACCAGGCGGTGGAGGCCATCCGCCGCGCCAACCAGGAAGCCGGCGGCTCGGTGCTGGAGATGGGCGAGGCCGAGTACATGGTCCGCGCCTCGGGCTACCTGAAGAGCCTGGACGATTTCCGCGCCATTCCGCTGCGCACCGCGGCCGGCGGCGTGCCGGTCACGCTGGGCCAGGTGGCGACGATCCAGATCGGGCCGGAGATGCGGCGCGGCGTCGCCGAGCTGAACGGCCAGGGCGAGGTGGCGGGCGGCGTGGTGATCATGCGCTCCGGCAAGAACGCGCGGACAACCATCGCCGGGGTGAAGCAGAAGCTGGAAGAGCTGAAGCGCAGTCTGCCCCCCGGCGTCGAGGTCGTCACGACCTACGACCGTTCGCAGCTCATCGACCGGGCGATCTCCAATTTGACTCAGAAGCTGGTCGAGGAGTTCGTCATCGTGGCCCTCGTCTGCGGCCTGTTCCTCTGGCACGGCCGCTCGGCGCTGGTGGCGATCGTCACCCTGCCGCTGGGCGTGCTGTTCGCCTTCCTGGTCATGCGGCTGCAGGGCGTGAACGCCAACATCATGTCGCTGGGCGGCATCGCCATCGCCATCGGGGCCATGGTCGACGCGGCCGTGGTGATGATCGAGAACGCCCACAAGCGGCTGGAGCGCTGGGCGCGCGAGCATCCCGGCCAGGCGATGAGCACCGACACCCGCTGGGCGGTCGTCACAGAGGCCGCCGCCGAGGTCGGACCGGCGCTGTTCCTCAGCCTGGTGATCATCACCCTGTCGTTCGTGCCGGTCTTCGCGTTGCAGGCGCAGGAAGGCCGGCTGTTCTCGCCGCTGGCCTTCACCAAGAGCTACGCCATGGCGGGCGCCGCGATCCTGTCGGTGACGCTCGTACCAGTGCTGATGGGCTACCTGATCCGCGGCCGCATCCCGGCCGAGCACGAAAACCCGCTGAACCGCTGGCTCGCCGCCGCCTATCGTCCCGCCATCGACTGGACCTTGCGGCGACCGCGCACGGTGCTGGTCATTGCGCTGTTGGCCTTCGCGACCACCGCCTGGCCGCTCAGCCGCCTGGGCGGCGAGTTCATCCCGGCGATGGACGAGGGCGACCTGCTCTACATGCCCTCGGCCCTGCCGGGGATCTCCGCCGCCAAGGCCTCCGACCTGCTTCAGCAGACCGACCGGCTGATCAGGACGGTGCCGGAGGTGGCCACCGTATTCGGTAAGGCAGGCCGCGCCGAGAGCGCCACCGATCCCGCCCCGATGGAGATGTTCGAGACGACCATACAGTTCAAGCCGCGGGACCAGTGGCGGCCCGGCCTGACGCCGGAGAAGCTGACGGCCGAGCTGGACCGGGTGGTGCAGGTTCCCGGCCTCGTCAACGTCTGGGTCCCGCCGATCCGCAACCGCATCGACATGCTGGCGACCGGCATCAAGAGCCCCATCGGCGTGAAGGTCTCGGGGACCAATCTCGCCGACCTGGACCGGGCGGCTGCGGCCGTGGAGGCGGCGGCGAAGCGCACGCCGGGCGTCAGCTCCGCGCTGGCCGAACGGCTAACCGGCGGGCGCTATGTGGACGTGCAGGTCGACCGCGCGGCGGCCGGGCGCTTCGGCCTGAACATCGCCGACGTGCAATCCATCGTCTCTGGAGCCATCGGCGGCGAGACCGTCGGCGAGACGGTGGAGGGCGTCGCGCGCTATCCGATCAGCGTCCGCTATCCACGCGAGCTGCGCGACAGCCTGGAAGGCCTTCGGGCGCTGCCGATCCTCACCGCCTCGGGCCAGCAGATCACGTTGGGCACGGTCGCCCGCGTCGACGTCGCCGACGGCCCGCCGATGCTGAAGACCGAGAACGCCCGGCCCTCCACCTGGGTCTATGTGGACGTGCGCGGGCGCGACCTGAACTCCGTGGTCACCGAACTCCGGCGTGCGGTGGCGAAGGACGTGAAGCTGCCGCCGGGCGTCTCCATCGCCTACTCCGGCCAGTTCGAATATCTCCAGCGCGCCGCCGAGCGGCTCAAGCTGGTGGTGCCGGCGACGCTCGTGATCATCTTCCTGCTGCTCTACGCGACGTTCCGGCGGTGGGACGAGGCGGCGCTGATCATGGCCACCCTGCCCTTCGCGCTGACGGGCGGTGTCTGGATCCTCTACCTGCTGGGCTTCCACCAGTCGGTGGCCACCGGCGTCGGCTTCATCGCCCTGGCCGGCGTCGCCGCCGAGTTCGGCGTCGTCATGCTGATCTACCTGAAGCAGGCGCTGGCCGAGCACGGACCCGCCGAGCTGGCCGAGGCCGTGCGCGAAGGCGCACTGCTGCGGGTGCGGCCCAAGGCGATGACCGTCGCGGTGATCCTCGCCGGTTTGACGCCGATCCTGATCGGCCACGGCGCCGGCTCGGAAGTGATGAGCCGCATCGCCGCCCCGATGATCGGCGGCATGCTCACCGCGCCACTGCTCTCGATGCTGGTCATCCCCGCCGGCTACCTGCTGCTCCGGCGCCGACGGCCACTACCCAAACGCTCCACGACGTCGACCCAAGGAGAAACCCCATGAAGCGCCTGATCCTGACCACCGCCGCTGTCGCCTTCGCCGCCAGCCTTGCGGCCTGCGGCAAGGAGGAGGCCTCGGCGCCGGCCGCTGCGCCCGCCCCACCGGCCTCGATCACGAACACCACGCCAGCCGCAGGGTCTGACATGTCGAAGATGGACATGTCAGCTGGGGCCAAGATGGCCAAGGGCTCCGGCACGGTCACCGGCGTGGACGCCACGGCCGGCACGATCACCCTGGACCACGGCCCGATCCCGGAGGCCAACTGGCCCGCAATGACCATGACGTTCAAGGCCTCGCGCGAACTCGCCAAGTCCGTAAAGGTCGGCGACAAGGCCAGCTTCGAGTTGAAGCTCCAGAACGGCAGCGGCGAGATCACCGCGATCCGGCGTCAGTAGGCTCACTCGTACCTGAGCGCACCCACCGGCTTGGAGCGGGCCACGTTCAGGGCGTGGACGAACACCGTCGCCCAGGCGATCACGAGGGCGCCCAACCCCGCGACGGCGAAGGTCCAGGGCGCCAAGTCCACGTG
>JAQGIX010000346.1 GCA_028290925.1 Phenylobacterium sp.
CGCTGACCGCGCTCCCGAGTTCGCGCAGCCGCCCCGCGAACCGGCTCTCGGACGGTCGGCCGCGGGCCACGATCAGGCTGGGCGGCAAGGCTTCCGCCTGGGCGGTCAGGTCCAGGACCGCGATCTCCGCCCGCAGGCCCTCCGGCAAGCCGAAGCCCGCGACGGCGCCGGGCTCGCCCTCAGTCTCCAGCTGCATGCTCTCGGCGACCGTCAGGCCCCAGACGGACAGTTCGCGCAGATACTCGCGGCCGCGCACGACCGGCGCCAGCAGCCCGAGGGCGGACGGGTCAAGTTCGCGGGCGAGGCCCGCAGCGAGGCTCGCGCCCAGCCCATGGCCGATCAGCACCAGCCGCTTGGCATGGGTGCGGGCGCGCAGCTCCCCGGCCGCCCGGCGGATGCTGGCCTTCAGGGGTTCCAGCGAGCTGAGATTCGAGGCGTCGCCGAGGCTGTCGCCGGCGCCCGGGTAGTCGAAACGCAGCGTCGGATAGCCAGCCGCCGACAGGGCGTCGCCCAGCATGCGCCAGGCGCGCCTCAGGCACAGCGCCTCATAGCCCCAGGGGCTGCAGAGCAGGACCGCGGTGCGTCCGGCGGCCGGGTGCAGCCAGCCCGAACAGCCGTCGAACACGACGGGGCGCGCCATCCCACCAGCCGCTTGCGGCGCAGACGCCATGGTCAACCTCCAAGGGCAAAACCATGAATTCACGACGCGGTTCCGGGACGACTGGGCCAGCAGGTGAAATCAGCTCAGTCCTTCGGCCGCCTTGTGCGCGGCCGGGCGCGGCGCGCCGGCCGCCTTGGGCTGGGGCTTGCGCGCCCCCAGCCGCTCGATCAGGTGGTCGCCGACCCTGAGCGCATTGGCCACCACCGTCAGCGTCGGATTCACCGCGGCGATCGAGGGGAAGAAGCTGGTGTCGACCACATAGAGATTGTCCAGCTGGTGGGCCTTGCACCACGGATCGAGCACCGAGGCGGCGGGATCGGCGCCGAACCGCACGGTGCCCGCCTGGTGCGCCGTGCCGTAGAGCGGCAGCAGGCTGTCGAACTGGAAGTGATGCTGCGAAAGCGGGTGGGCGTGGTCGGCGAAGCCGTCCAGCGAGGCCTTGAGCTTGCCGACCAGCCGCTCGTGGCCCTCCAGGTTGTTGTAGGCGTAGTCGAGGTTGATCCGCCCGTCGGGGGACAGGCGCACCCGGTTCTGCGGCAGCGGCAGGTCCTCGGAGATCACCAGCATGGAGAGCATCCGCTCGGCCAGCGCCTCGGACATGACGTCGGGCACCAGGCCCGGCGGCAGCCAGTCGGAGACCTGGCCCTCCAGGGTCTGGCCGGACATGTATTCCAGGAGCTGGATGTGCCCCATGGGCCTGTCATAGCCGCCCGCCGGATCGCCCCAGTAGAAGTCGTTCACCGCGAGGGTCTTGGGAAAGGTCACGTCCACCGGCTCGGCGGTCAGCGAGACCATGGCCGTCAGGGTGTGGAACATGTAGTTGCGCCCGACTTGGTCGGAGCCGTTGGCGAGCCCGTCGGGGTGGGCGGCGTTGGCGGAGGCCAGCAGGATCACCGCGCTGTTCGCCGCGCCCGCCGCCAGCACCACGATGTCGCCGATCCAGCGTTCCTCGCCGCCCGCGGTCTGGCAGACCACCTCGGTCACCGACTTGCCGGCCGGATCGGTCTCCAGCCGCACCACCTTGCGGCCGGTGAGCAGGGTGACGTTCTTGGCGCCCAGCAGGGGCTCGATGGCCAGGGTCCGGGCGTCGGACTTGGCCTTCAGCAGGCAAGGATAGCCGCCGCAGGTCTTGCACTTGATACAGGCCGAGCTGACCGGGTGCGCCTGGTCGAGGTTGACGCCCAGGGGCAGGGAGAACGGCTTCCAGCCCTGCGTCTCCCAATGGGTCTTCAGCTGGGCGACGCCGGGGTCGTGATGGACCGCGGCGTAGGCGTAGGGCGGCTCATCGCCGGTCTCGGTGGGGTCCTCGCCGCGGGCGCCGTGCACCCGCCACAGCGTCTCGGCCTCGGCGTAGTAGGGCGCAAGCTCGGCCAGGCTGACCGGCCAGGCGGGCGAGACGCCGCCCGCGTGCTCGATCCGCTCGAAGTCGCGGTCGCGCAGACGCATCAGGGCCGCGCCGTAGAAGCTGGTGTTGCCGCCGACCCAGTAGTGGGTGTTGGGCGTGAACGGCTTGCCGGTCCTATCGTACCATTTCTCCTGGGTCCGATATCTGTGCTGGACGAAGACCGCCCGCGAGCTCCAGTTCTCCGCCTCACGCGGCAGGTGCTCGCCCCGCTCCAGGATCAGGATCGATACGCCGGTGGCCGCCAGCCGCTGGGCCAGGGTCCCGCCGCCGGCGCCGGAGCCGATGATCACCACGTCGAAGTGCGCCACCGCCTCAGTCCTCCAGGTGATACTTCGCCGCCCCGCGGCGGATCACGGCCTCAAGCAGAGATTCGGGCAAGTAGCGGAGCAGCCCCGCGGCGAGCTTGTTGTGCCAACCGGGCACGATGACGACCTTGCCGCGCTGATTGGCGGCGATGGCGGCCCCGGCCACCTGGTCGGCGGTCTGGAAGAAGCGGCGCGGCGCCTGGGCCATGACCGCCTGGGTGCCGTTCACCTCGGCGAACTCGGTGAGGGTGAAGCCCGGGCAGATGGCGGTGACCCGCAGGCCCTTGGCGCGGTATTCGGCGTCGAGCGCCTGGGAGAACTTGATCGCCAGGCTCTTGGCCCCCGGATAGAGCGTGTGGCCCGCCGCGCCGGGGGCGAAGCCCGCCAGCGAGGCGACGTTGATGATCGCGCCGCCGCCGCGCTCGACCATGCCGGGGATCACGCCATAGGCCAGGCCGCAGGCGTTCACGACCAGGGTCATCAGGAAGTCGCGCTGCCGCGCCCAGGGGACGCCGGTGAAGCTTTGGGCGATGCCGAAGCCGGCGTTGTTGACCAGCACGTCCACGTGCCGGCCCCGGGCCGCTATGGCCTCGAGGATCGGGGCTTGGGCGTCCAGCTTGGATAGATCGGCCGGCAGGGCGAAGGCCTCGATCCCATGGGCGGCGGACAGTTGCTTCGCGAGCGCCTCCAGCCGGTCGGCGCGGCGGGCCACGAGGGCCAGGTCATAGCCCTGCGCCGCATAGGCGCGCGCAAAGGCGGCGCCGATGCCGGCCGAGGCGCCGGTGACCAGGGCGAGCGGCCTTGGGCCGCCGGCCTGCTGCTCGATTGTCATGTGAAGGCCCGCTCCCGCGCTGGCGGCCACTGTGCGGCCACCGC
The DNA here is from genome assembly GCA_028290925.1 of Phenylobacterium sp. Classification (GTDB taxonomy): domain Bacteria; phylum Pseudomonadota; class Alphaproteobacteria; order Caulobacterales; family Caulobacteraceae; genus Phenylobacterium. Next base: position 3,248 of record JAQGIX010000346.1, read on the forward strand.
GGCGGGGCGGTCAAACGGCGCCGATCAGGTCAGCGGCGCTCGCGCGCCGGCTGCGGCAGGTGGCGGCGGCGCATGGCGACGGCGGCCGCGAAACTGGCCAGCAGCATCGGGCCGAAGGTGAAAAGCGGATGCAGGGTCACGAAACCGAGCAGCCCATCGAACGCGCTGAGGTGGGTCATGGCCACATCTCCGTCACGGCGGCACGGCGCAAGGCCGCGCCAACCTGAGCATCCAACAACGCGCGGAACGCACAAACGATTAACGGCCGGTGACAAGAGATCAGGGTTGAAGCGCCCTATTGCTGGTCAATCGGCGCCGCGGCGCGGTCATCCGACGCGCAGATCAGGGCTGGACTGACGCCGCGTCCCCCGCGACCTTAAGACGAAAATTCGGGGGCGACCCAGGACTTGGCGACTCAGCAGGACATCGACAACCGCATCCCGATCACCGGGGCCCTGATGCTGGCCACGCTGATGAACACCCTGGATTCGACCATCGCCAACGTGGCCCTGCCGCACATCCAGGGCAGCGTCTCGGCGGCCCAGGACCAGATCACCTGGGTGCTGACCTCCTACATCATCGCCACCGCGGTCATGACGCCGCTCTCCGGCTGGCTGTCGGAGAAGATCGGCCGCAAGCAGATGCTGCTGATCTCGGTGGGCGGGTTCACCGCGGCCTCCATGCTGTGCGGCATAGCCACCAGCCTGCCGGAGATGGTGATCTACCGCCTGTTGCAGGGGATCGCCGGCGCCTCGCTGATGCCGCTGTCGCAGACGGTGATGCTGGACCTCTATCCGCAGCGGCTGATGCCGCGGGTGATGAGCATCTGGAGCGCCGCGGTCATCCTCGGCCCGATCATCGGGCCGACGCTCGGCGGCTGGATCACCGAGAACCTCACCTGGCGCTGGGTCTTCTACATCAACCTGCCGGTGGGGATCCTGGCCTTCCTGGGCCTGTGGACCTTCATGGCCCACGACGAGGGCGGGCGGGAGAGACCGTTCGACTTCCTGGGGTTCGGCGCCCTGGTCATGTTCGTGCTGGGCTTCCAGGTGCTGGTGGACCGCGGCCCGCGGCAGGACTGGTTCTATTCCAAGGAGATCTGGGCCGAGGCGGCCATCGCCGCGATCGGCCTGTGGATGTTCATCCTGCAGACGGCCACGGCGAAGGATCCCTTCTTCCACCGCGACCTGGCCAGGGATGGCAATTTCGTCGGCACCACCATCTTCGGCTTCTTCATCGGGGCGCTGCTGTTCTCCACCAGCGCGCTGCTGCCCTCGTTCATGCAGACCCTGATGGGCTATTCGGCCATGCAGAGCGGCATGGCCAGCATGCCGCGCGGCCTGGGCTCGCTGATCTCGTTCCTGGCGATCCCGCTGCTGGTGTCGCGGTTCGGCGCGCGGCTGGTGCTGTTCTCAGGCGTGATCCTGAACGTCTGGTCCACCTGGATGATGAGCCAGTTCGACCTCTCCATGACCGTCGAGCCGATCATGATAGCGGGCTTCGTCCAGGGCCTGGGCACCGGGCTGATGTTCGCGCCGCTGAACACCCTCGGCTACGCCACCCTCGACCCGCGGCACCGGACCGAGGGCACGATCGTGGCCACCATGGCCCGCAGCCTGGGCTCCAGCGCCGGCATCTCCATCGTGCAGGCGCTGCTGATCCGCGACAGCGCGCTGGCCCACGCCCGGCTGGCGGACCACCTGGTGGGCGGCGATCCCGTGGCGCGCGCGGCGCTGCCCCCGATGATGGATCCATCCACCAGCACGGGCCTGCAGATCCTCAACGGCGAGGTGACGCGGCAGGGCTCGATGATCAGCTACGACAATGTGTTCAGCTGGATGGCGCTGAGCGTGATCCTGCTGGCGCCGCTGATCCTGATCCTGAGGCCGGCGCCGCGGATACCCATGGAGATCGAGGTCCCCGCCGACTGAGGCGGGGCTGTCTTACAGCGGCCGGATCAGGCGGGCGTCGGCGAAGCCGATCTCGGCCACGCGGGCCCGCAGGCGCTCGGCGGAATTGGCGTCGTTCGGGCCGGGGACGATCACGCGGTAGAGGGTGAGCGCGCCGCGCTGCATCGGCTCGATGGTGGCCGCGCCGGCCGGCTCCAGCATGCCCACGGCGCGCTTGGCGTTGGCGAGGCTGGCGTAGGCGCCGGCCTGGACCCGGAACATGCCGCCGACGGCCGGAACGCGCACGGGGCCCCTGAGTTGCGGCGCGGCGGGATG
>JAQGIX010000365.1 GCA_028290925.1 Phenylobacterium sp.
TTGAAGATCTCCACGTCCTGGCGGGCGGCGTGGAACACCTTCAGGATGCTCTCGTCGCGCAGGATCTCCAGGAACGGCTCGAGGTCGAGGCCCTCGGCCATCGGGTCGATCGTCGCCTCGGCGGAGGCGGCAGCGGCCTGGATCAGGCACAGCCGCGGCCAGAAGGTCGTCTCGCGCAAGAACTCGGTGTCCACGGCGACGAACGGCTGGCCTTTCAGTTTATCGCAGAACGCCGCGAGGTCGGCGGTGGTTGTGATGGGCGTCATCGACTAGCTATAGCCCCGCCGCGATGCGAGTCTGCAAGCCCGCTTCGCGCGCTTATCGCCACATTTCCTCCCTTCGAAGGCCCGACCCCATTATGAGCGACCGGCCCAACGGACTGACCTACGCGCAAGCCGGCGTCGATATCGACGCCGGAAACGCCCTGGTCGAACGCATCAAGCCGCTCGCCAGGTCCACGGCCCGGCCCGGCGCCACGCCGTCGCTGGGCGGCTTCGGCGCGCTGTTCGACCTGAAGGCGGCGGGCTACGACGATCCCCTGCTGGTCACCACCACGGACGGGGTCGGCACCAAGCTGAAGCTCGCCATCGAGACCGGCCGCCACGACACGGTGGGCATCGACCTCGTCGCCATGTGCGTCAACGACCTGCTGGCCCAGGGCGCCGAGCCGCTGCTGTTCCTCGACTATTACGCCACGGGCAAGCTGGAGCTGGAGGCCGCCGCCGCCGTGATCGCCGGCATCGCCGAGGGCTGCCGCCAGGCCGGCTGCGCCCTGGTGGGCGGCGAGACGGCCGAGATGCCGGGCATGTATTCCGGCGGCGACTACGACATGGCGGGCTTCTGCGTCGGCGCGGTCGACCGCGACAAGGTGCTGCCGCGGCTTTCCGACCAGAAGGCCGGCGACCTCCTGATCGGACTGGCCTCTTCCGGCCCGCACTCCAACGGCTATTCGCTGGTGCGGCGGATCGTCGAGCGCTCGGGCCTGGCCTGGGACGCGCCCGCGCCCTTCGCCGACGGCGAACAAACCCTCGCCGAGGCCCTGCTCACGCCCACGCGGATCTATGTGAAGACCGTCCTGCCGCAGCTGAAGGCCGGCCGCATCGCGGGCCTCGCCCACATCACCGGCGGCGGCCTCACCGAGAACCCGCCGCGCGCCATCGCCGAGGGCCTGGTCCCGCGCTTCGACTGGAGCGCCTGGACCCTGCCGCCGGTGTTCGAGTGGCTGCAGCAGACCGGCGGCGTCTCCGAGCAGGAGATGCGCCGCACCTTCAACTGCGGCCTCGGCCTGGTGCTGATCGTCAGCCCGGGCGACGTCGCCGAAGTGCTTGAAGGCCTGGTCCGCGCCGACGAGGACGCCTTCGTGGTCGGCGAGCTGGCGAAGGCGTAGTTCTTGCTATGTTCTCCTGAATTGGTAAGCTGACCCCTCCTTTCCTCACCCGTTCACGGGGGAGGTGGATTGCGCCGCAGAGCGCGAGACGGAGGGGGCGGCCACCGCACATGGGCGCGAAAATCCTCACTCTGAAGCGGGCGCGAACCCTGCGCTCCAGCCTGACTGAGCCCGAGGCCATGCTGTGGGTGCGGCTGCGCCGACGCGAGCCGCAATGGCCCGTCTTCCGGCGTCAGCACGCGATCGGTCCCTATATCCTCGACTTCTATTGCCCGGCCGCGAAGCTCGCGATCGAGGTCGACGGGGCGATCCACGGCGACGACGCGCAGGTCGAGCACGACCGGCGGCGCGACGCCTGGCTCGGACGGCAGGGGATTACCGTCTACCGCCTCGCGGCCTCGTCTGTCTTCAGGGACGCCGATGAGGTAGCGGACGGAATTCGGCGGATCGCGAATGAGCTCTGGGCGGGCGGCCGCCCCCTCCGTCAGTCGCTCTGCGGCGACTGACACCTCCCCCGTTCGCTGTCCGCTCACATGGGAGGAAGGGACCACCCAGATGCCTACTTCGCCGACTCCCAGGTCCAGGTCAGGGCCTCGAAGCGCCAGCCGGCGGCGAACTTCTCCGCCGCCGCGGTGATGTGGCCCTGGGCGTGGCGGATGGCGCCGTCCTTGAAGATGTAGGTCAGCTCGCCCGGGATCACCGCATAGCCGCGCAGCCCGGTGATCTGCACCATGGTCGCCGGCATGAAGCGCATCTGGATATTGGCCATGCCGGCCTTCTCGGCGTTGGCGGCCATGCCGTTCAGCCACTCGACGCCGGCCTTGGGTCCCGACCAGTGATAGGGCGCCAGGTCCTCGGTGATCGACGGGTTGGCCACGAAATAGGCCAGCGCGCCGGGCGCATCGCCCTTGTTCACCAGGTCGGCGAAGCGGTTCAGCGCCGAGGTCAGCTCGGCCTCGGCCGGGCTCTCCGCCGCCGCGGCGGGTCCGCCGAGCGCGGCCGCGGCGATGGCGGCCAACAGGATGCGTCGCATGGGTTGTCCCTCAAAGGAGCCGGCTGAGCCCCCAGCGGGCGGCGCGGCGACCGGGTCGATACGCGCACTGGGGCCGGCGCTACCGCAGGCCCGCGTTGATCTTGGCCAGCGCCGCGGCCCCCGGCACCAGCTCGGCCTCGCCCAGTTCGTTGAGCGGCGTCGCCACCGTGTCCAGCGCGTCGTGCAGGTCGCCGGATTGCGGATCGACGTACAGCAGCCCGGTGACCACCTGGCCGCGCGCCTGCCGCGCCTGCAGGTAGCCCAGGGCCTGGGCCCGGTTGTTCGGGTTGTAGAGCTCGGCCAGCTTGTGCAGCGACAGGACCTGCCCGTCGTGCTGCTGCACCCGCACCGTCTCGCCCGGCGCATAGTCCACGCGGATCGGCGCGCGCGGGCTGATCACGTCCAGCCGGTTCACCGCCTCGTTGTGCTCGCGCACATAGTCGAAGCTCTTGGTCGAGCCGTCGTGGTTGTTGAACTGCACGCACGGGCTGATGCAATCGATGAAGGCCGCGCCCTTGTGCATCAGCCCGGCCTTGATCAGCGGCGTGAGCTGGTCCTTGTCGCCGCTGAAGGAGCGGGCCACGAAGGTCGCGCCCAGCTGCAGGGCCATGCCCACGAGGTCGATGCCGGCGTCGTGGTTGACCACCCCGCGCTTGGACTTCGAACCCTTGTCGGAGGTGGCCGAGAACTGGCCCTTGGTCAGGCCGTACACGCCGTTGTTCTCGACGATGTAGAGCATGTTCACGCCGCGCCGCATGGCGTGGGCGAACTGGCCGAGGCCGATGGAGGCCGAGTCGCCGTCGCCGGAGACGCCCAGGTAGATCAGGTCCTTGTTGGCGAGGTTCGCGCCGGTCAGCACCGAGGGCATGCGCCCGTGCACGGTGTTGAAGCCGTGGCTGGCGCCCAGGAAGTAGTCCGGCGTCTTCGAGGAGCAGCCGATCCCCGAGAGCTTGGCGATCTTGTGCGGCGGCAGCTCCAGCTCATAGACCGCCTGGATGATCGCCGCGGAGATCGAGTCGTGGCCGCAGCCCGCGCACAGCGTCGAGACCGAGCCCTCGTAGTCGCGCCGCGTGAAGCCCAGGGCGTTCTTGGCCAGGCCCGGATGATGCAGCTGCGGCTTGGTGATGTAGGTCATTCCGCCGCCTCGATCACCGAGCCCACCGCCATCAGGGTCGCGATCTCGCCGGCGATGAAGCGGGCGGTGATCGGCGTGCCGTCGTAGTGCAACACCGGGACCAGCTTGGCCGGATCGACCTCGCCCTCGGTGACGATCAGGGTCCGCAGCTGGGCGTCGCGGTTCTGCTCGACCACGAACACCCGGTCATGGGCGGCGATGAACTCGAAGACCTCGCCCGCGAACGGGAAGCCGCGCACCCGAAGCGCATCGAGGTGCCGCCCCTGCCCTTCCAGCGCCTCCAGCGCCTCGTGCATGGCGCCGGTCGAGGAGCCGAAGTAGATCGCCCCGTCCCTGGTCTTGCGCTTGGCCTTCCGCACGATCGGCGCCGGCATCAGCGCCTTGGCGCTGTCGAACTTGCGCAGCAGGCGCTCCATGTTGTCGACGTAGACCGAGCCTTCCTCGGAATAGCGCGCATAGGGATTGCGCGAGGTGCCGCGGGTGAAATAGGCGCCCTTGGTCGGATGCACCCCCGGATAGGTCCGGTAGGGGATGCCGTCGCCGTCCACGTCCAGGTAGCGGCCGAAATCGCGGCCGGCCTCCAGCTCCTCGTAGGTCATCACCTTGCCGCGATCGAGCTTGCGGGCGTCGTCCCAGGCGAAGGGCGCGGTCAGCCACTCGTTCATGCCGATGTCGAGGTCGAGCATGACGAAGATCGTCGTCTGCAGCCGGTCGGCGAGGTCGAAGGCCAGCGCCCCCATCTCGAAGCATTCCCCCGGATCGGCGGGCAGCAGCATGGGATGCTTGGTGTCGCCGTGGCTGGCGTAGGCCGCGGCCAGCAGGTCGGCCTGCTGGGTCCGGGTCGGCATGCCGGTGGAGGGCCCGCCGCGCTGCACGTCGAAGATCACCGCGGGGATCTCGGCGAAGTACGACAGGCCGATGAACTCGGTCATCAGCGAGATGCCGGGCCCGGAGGTCGCGGTGAAGGCCCGGGCGCCGTTCCAGCCGGCGCCCACCACGATGCCGATCGAGGCGATCTCGTCCTCCGCCTGGACGATGGCGTAGCGGGCCTGGCCGGTCTCGGGATCGGTGCGCAGGTCGGCGCAATAGCCGGTGAAGGCCTCGGCCAGCGAGGTCGACGGCGTGATCGGATACCAGGCGCAGACCGTCGCGCCCCCATAGACCGCGCCCAGAGCCGCGGCGGCGTTGCCCTCGACATAGATCCGGTCGCCCACCCGGTCGGCGCGGCGCACCTGCAGCTTCAGGGGCTCAAGGTTCTGCGTCACATAATCGTGGCCCATCTTCAGGGCCTCGAAGTTGGCGTCGATCAGCCGCTGGCGGCCGGCGAAGTCCTCGCTGATCAGTTGCTGGATCGTCGCGGTCTCGATGCCCAGCAGCGCGGCCAAGGCGCCCACATAGACGACGTTCTTGAACAGCTGGCGCTCGCGCGGAACCTGGTAGCGCTCATTGCACATGGCCGTCAGCGGCACGCCCACCACGGTGATGTCGTCGCGGAACTTGGAGGCCGGCATGGGCTTGGTGGAATCGTAGAACAGCACCCCGCCGGTCTCGATCTCGGCCAGGTCCTTGTCCCAGGTCTGCGGGTTCATGGCGACCATCAGGTCGACGCCGCCGCGGCGGCCCAGGTGCCCGGCCTCGGTGACCCGCACCTCGTACCAGGTCGGCAGCCCCTGGATGTTGGACGGGAAGATGTTGCGCGCCGCCACCGGCACGCCCATGCGCAGGATCGAGCGGGCGAACAGGCCGTTGGCGGAGGCCGAGCCGGAACCGTTCACATTGGCGAACTTGACGACGAAGTCGTTCACGCGAGGCTTTACTTGCTCTGGCATGCCGCCCCCTCGGCGTGGGTCATCTCCAAGAGGAATTTCTGCATGTCCCAGGCGCCCGTCGGGCAGCGCTCGGCGCAGAGCCCGCAGTGCAGGCAGACGTCCTCGTCCTTGACCATCACCCGCCCCGTCGCGAGCTTGCCGGAGACGTAGAGGTCCTGGGAAAGGTTCAGCGCCGGCGCCTTCAGCCGGGTGCGCAGATCGGCCTCCTCGCCGTCCTCGGTGAAGGTGATGCAGTCCACCGGGCAGATGTCGACGCAGGCGTCGCACTC
>JAQGIX010000372.1 GCA_028290925.1 Phenylobacterium sp.
CACCGGCATCGGCAACCTGGTCGACGCCAACCTGGCTCAGGAAAGCGCGAGCCTGCAGGCTCTGCAAACCAAGCAACAGCTCGGCGTGCAGGCCCTGTCGATCGCCAACCAGTCGACGGGCATTCTGCTCGGCCTCTTCCGATAAGGGCCAGGAGGCGCTCCTCGAGCGCCTCCGCAGGTCTACATCGGCGGCGGGGAGGGCGACCTCCCCGCCGTTCCTTCAGAGGAGTCGCTTCGCCGCGTAGGCGGCGAGCGGTGAGCCCATGGAGAACAAGCTCGCTATCAACGCCGTGACGCCTGTGCTGGGTGTCTCGCCTTCCCCGGCCCCGCCTTCGCCGGCATCGAACCTCTCGCTCATGCAGCGGGACGTCGCCGACCTGAGGCTGGTCATCGAGGAAGATCCCGCCAGCGGCCTCTACATCTACAAGACCGTCGATCGCCGCACCGGCGACGTGGTGCTGGAGCTGCCTCGCGCAGAGGTGGTGCGGATGTACCGGACCGTCGACTACCAGGCCGGAGCGATCATCAAGGCCAAGGTCTAGGGCGCTCGCCCGGATCCGGCTTCCGACCAGGACCGCCACGGCGGCCCGCACCGCCGCCGGCGCCCGGCCGGCGGGTCTTGTCGTTTCGTTAACCTTTGGATGGGGGACTCGGCCTACCGATTGCAAAACGGGGCGCGGATCGCGCCTGTGAGCTGACGAAGAGGCGCGAGATGGTGACAAGCGTGAACGGAGCCTCCCTGGCGGCCTTGCTGGCGCAGGAGAGCGCGCTCGCCAACCGGACCTCCACGAGCCCGTCCCAGACCGATCCCCTCATCGACCCTGGCCAGAGCCAGAGCCAGGATCCGGCGGCGGTGTTCACCGGCTCCAGCGACGCCTCCCTCAGCGCGATCCTGGGGGTGCAGGACAGCCTGAACCGCGCCGCCTCGATCTCCGACGTGGGGATCAGCGCCGGCAAGACCATCTCGGACCTGCTCAGCCTCGTCCGCGAGAAGGCCGTGGCGGCCCAGAGCGCCTCCAGCAGCCCGGACAAGACGGCGCTCGACGCCGATTACCAGAAGCTGCTGCAGACCATCGACCAGCTCGCCAAGTCCGCCTCGTTCCAGGGCGTGACCCCGCTCAGCGGCGGATCGGGCGGCGACCTGCAGTTCAAGACCGATGCGACGGGCGAGGCGACAGCCGGGCTGACGCCGCAGGACTTCACGGTCGGCGGGCCGACGATCGGCCTGGCCGGAACCAACCTGCTGGGCTCGCCCAGTGATCTCGCGAAACTGCTCGGTCAGGTGGACGCCGCCGGCGGCGCGCTCTCGACCCAGCTGTCGCAGATGAGCGCCCAGTCCAGCCAGATCCAGGCGCACCTGAGCGTGGTGGGCCAGCTACAGAGCGCGCTCGCCGGGCAGGGGTCCACCGACCTCAACGCCGACAGCGCCCGGCTGCAGGCGCTGCAGGTCCAGCAGATGCTGGCCGGCCAGACCCAGAGCGTCGCCAATCAGGCGCCCCAGGCGCTGTTGTCGCTGTTCCGCTGAGGTCGCGGCGCGGCGCCGCCGAATTCCTGCGCATCCCTTAACGCCTCGTCAGCCCTTCGCGTGCGAGACTCAGGCGTACGTTTTTTGTGGGCGTTGCGGTCGTGACCGTCAGCTTCGATCCGAACCTTCTGTTGAGCTGGTACCAGGCCAAGGCGAATCTCGCCGGATCGGCCTCCAGCGGCAATGCGGCCAGCACGGCCACCGCCTCGAGCGCGGCCAAGGTGCCGACCGCCCCTTGGAACAGCCGCGGGGCCACGCCGGCCGACAGCACGCTGGTGACCAACGCCCTGGGCGGCAAGGCCTTCATCGACGAGAAGGCCGCCAAGATCAACGTCGCCAACGCCGACGCCGATTACAAGAAGCTGTTCGCAATCAACCAGGGCCTATCGACGCTGCAGGCGCTCGCCAACGCCGCCAACGATCCCAAGACCCCGTCGTACAAGCTGGCGTCCATCCAGCAGCAGTTCAACCGGGGCATGAGCGAGATCTCGACCTACGTCGAGGCCTCGAAGTTCGATAACTTCCGCCTCACCCCGGGCATCGCCACCGGCTCGGAAACCAGCGCCGGCGGGGTTCCGTCGAACTCCGACACCTACACCACCGCGGTCCTGGCCACCGGCTCGACCGACGCGGCCGTGGCGGCGTTCCAGGGCAATGTGCAGTTCGACATGACGGTGACCAAGTCGGCCGCGACCGCGACCAAGGCGGCCAGCACGACCAGCATCCACTTCGACCTGGCGGACCTGGGCGCCGCGCCGCGCACCATGAATTCGGTGGCCAGCTACATCAACGGCAAGCTCATCGCCGCCGGCGTCGGGGTGCGGGTGGCGGTCGACAAGTCGCAGACCGCGGACCAGACGGTGACGGTCAACGGCAAGCCGGTGACCATCAGCGCCGGCCAGACCAATCTCGCCTTCAAGCTCTCCGGCCTCTCGCTTCAATCGGCGACCTTCTCCGCCCCCACCGCCGACCCGGCCGTGTACATCGCCCAGACCGCGGGCGATCCCAATCCGGACGGCAACACCGCCACCAACGACGGCGTCCAGCAGCAGGAGCTGGTCAAGTTCGAGGCCGGCTCCGGCGCCGATGCGGCGCGCCGCCCGGGCGACCAGAACTACGCGGCCGGCCGGGTGTTCTCCGAGAAGCTGCCGACTGGCGTCACCACGGTGCACGCCACCGCCACCGGGGCCGATGGCTCGGTCTATATGGTGGCCGATGGATCGGGCGCGGTCGCCGGCCAGCCGATCAAGGGCGCGCAGGACGCCGTGCTGCTGAAGTACGATTCCGCCGGCAACCTGGCCTACACCCAGACCCTCGGGGCAGGGGTGAGCGCGAGCGGCCTGGCGCTGGCGGTCAGCGCCGACGGCAAGGTGGCCATCGCCGGCGCGGTCACCGGCTTGCTCGACAACGGCGACGCCGGCGTGGACCCCAAGACCAGCGACAGCTTCGTCACCGTGTTCGACAGCAAGGGCTCCGAGCTCTGGACCCAGCGGCAAGGGGCGCTCGGCGCCGACCAGGCGCAGGCGCTGGCCTTCGACGCGGCCGGCAACCTCTATGTGGCGGGCCAGACCCAGGGCACGATCACCGGCGGGGCCGCGCTGGGCGGCCTGGACGGCTACCTGCGGGCCTACGACGCCAAGGGCGCCGTGCAGTCGACCCGCCAGTTCGGCTCGGGCGGCGACGACGCCGTGGGGGGGCTGGTGGTCAACGGGAACAGCGTGCTGGTGGCCGGTCAGGACAGCGGCGCGGCGGTTGTCCGCAGCTTCGACATCAGCAATCCGAAGCAGCTGACCCTGACGGGGTCACGCAACCTGGGCGGCCTGGGCGGCGGCTCCGTGGGCGCCATCGGCCTGGACGCCGCCGGCAACGTACTGATCGGCGGCTCGACCGGGGCCAACCTCAACCTGGCGACGACGCTCGCGCGGGGCGGCGGCAAGGACGGCTTTGGGGCGCGGATCTCCGCGGACCTGACCTCCACCGCGGCGGACGCGGTGGCCTACTACGGCGGTTCCGGCGCCGACCAGGCGACGGCGGCGACGGTGGCGGGCGGCAAGGTCTGGCTGGCCGGCACCACCAAGACCGACCTTCCGGGGCTGACGGCGGTCGGCAAACAGGACGGCTTCGTGGCCGCCCTCGACGTGGGCGCGGGGGCGGTGACCTATTCCCAGCGGTTCACGGCGAAGGATCAGATCAACGCGCCGGAATCGATCGCCGTGGACACCAGCGGCGGCAGCGCGCTGGACAGCCTGGGCCTGCCGAAGGGCACGATCGGCACGGCGCTCGCACCTGGCGCCAGTTCGCTCGACCCGGCCCATTCAGTGCTGGTCACCACGGCGACCTCGCTGCGGGCCGGCGATCAGTTCCAGATGCGCGTCGACGGCGGCTCGCCGATCACCATCAGCATTGCGGCCAGCGACACGCTCTCGAGCCTGGCCGCCAAGATCCAGCAGGCGGGGTTCCTGGCCGTCAAGGTGCAGACCGTGTTCAACGGCACGGGGACCGGGCTGCAGCTGACGCCGGCCAGCGATCGCCACACCTTCGAGCTGCTGCCTGGCGCGGCGGGGCGCGACGCGCTGACGTCGCTCGGCCTGAAGGCGGGGCTGGTGCGCAACACCATCGCTGACAAGGTCAAGGGGGTGGTCCCCGCCGACAAGGGCCACCAGACCTACGGCCTGCGATTCACCGCCCCGCTCGACCTGACCTCCCCGACCGACATCAAGGCCGCGCTCGACGGGGTCGGCAACGCCATCACCACGGTGCGCGCCATCTACGCCGACCTGAAGCAGGCGGCGACGCCCAAGTCGGCGAGCGCCAACCAGGGGCCCGTGCCGGCCTATCTGCAGAACCGCATCGCCGACTACCAGTCCGCGCTGGCCCGCCTGACGAGCGGCGGTTCTGACACGAGTTCCGGTTCCTCGCTTGCCAGCCTGTTCGGCTGAGTCTAGCGAGGGCCATGGAGTCCCCAGACCGTAGTCGGATCGCGCTGCTCGTCGGCGGCGGGGCGGCCGCCTTGATCGCGGGGCTGGCCATCGCCTGGAGCATGGGCGCCAGCCATCGCGGCGAGCCGGCGCAGCCGCCGCCGGCCTCCAAGGGCGGCCTGGTCATCGATTCCAACCCCGCGCCCGACACCAAGGTGGCCGCGACCAAGCCGCTGCGCTGCTTCGTGGCCGGCCAGTTCGT
>JAQGIX010000382.1 GCA_028290925.1 Phenylobacterium sp.
CTGGCGGCCAGCGGCGTGGGCCTGCTGAGCCTCGCCAACCTCGCGGCCGTCCTGCCAGGCGCCTGGGCCGCCGGCGCCGTCTCGCGCCGCTTCGGCAAGAAATACGCCTGCGTCGGCTTCTTCCTGCTCAGCCTCGTCTTCCTGCAGGGCCCGATCCTGCTGCACATGTTGGGCTTCTTCCCGGACAAGGGCCAGCCGGCCTACATGCCGACCCTGCTCCTCCTGCGCTTCGTGCACGGCATCCTGACCAACGCGGCCTACATCGTCGTCACCTCGATGATCGCCGACATCACCGAGGACGCCCAGGTGAAGACCGGCGCCCGCTCCGAAGGCCTGCTGATGGCCGCCAACAGCTTCATCACAAAGGTCACCGTCGGCTTTGCGACGGTGCTGCCGGGCGTGATCCTGTCGGCCGTGCACTTCCCGGCCAAGGCGACGGCGGCGGTCAGCCCGGCGGTGGTCAACAATCTGATGTGGGTCTACCTGCCGTCCACCTTCGTCCTCTCGGTGGCCTCGATCCTCACCTGGATGCTCTACCGGATCGACCAGCAGACCCATGAGCGGAACCTCGCCACCGTCGCCGCGGCCGCCGCCGCCGCGGCCCTCGCCGAGGCGCAAGGGGAGGCGGCGCCGATCCACGCCGTGGGCTGACCGCCACCGCCTTGATCGCGCTCACGAAACTGTGCCCTACGCCGGCCGCGGCCGCGCTTGGAGGCCGGGACGTCTGCGGCGTAACGTCGTTTCGGACGTGGAGACGGACGGATGCGTCATTACCAGCTTTTCCCCTTCAACCCGGCCGGGCGGCTGCTCGACGCCGTGTCGCTCGATTGCGAGACCGACGCCCGCGCCATCGGCCGGGCCATCGACGGGGAGTTCCCCAACGGCTGCGAGCTCTGGGAGGGCTTCCGCTTCGTCGGACGCTTCCACGGGGCGACCGTGCAGGACGAGCCCCTCCGCCCGGCCGCGGCCCCGCCGCGGCAGCTGGTCCACTAGCGCCAGCTGAGGATCAGCAGCAGCAGCGCGCCGGAGGTGAAGGCGCATGAGGCGACGAACGCCGCCACCGCCCAGGGCGACGGCGGCGGGCCGCGCCCGATCACCACTTCGCCGATCGGGAGTTCCTTGGCCATGCAGGCCTAACGGCTGGCGCGGCGTTTTCGTTCGATCACGGCCCCGCTTCCCGGAACGCCCGCTTCGTGCCTATCGTTGGATCAACGACACCGAAGTTGTCGGATCTCGGAGGACCCCCATGGCTGCCGGCAGCACCGATCCCAACGATCCCGAGCTGATCTCCCACGAGCGCACCTACCGGGTGTTCAATATCCTGCTGCGCTGGTCGATGACCCTGCTGGCGGCCGGCATCTCGTTCCTGACGCTGTGGTTCGCCACCGGCGCCGGCTTCGTCGGCGCGACGATCATCGGGCTGATCGTCTTCGTCGGCGGCTACTATTTCCTGGTCAAGCACGAGGAGCACCAGCCCCTCGACGTCTGGCAGGAAGGCCGCTGAAATTCACCCCTCATCCCCGCGGGTGTTAGCCCGCGGGTATCAGATCACGCCGGCTGCGGCTGGGGCGGGGTGAACATCGGGCTCGACCTGGCGATCGCCAGTTCCTCCTCGGTCATCTCCGCGGGTACGTCGGCGAACAGCGGCGTGGAGAGGTAGCGCTCGCCGGTGTCCGGCAGCATGGCCAGGATCGTCGCGCCCGGCTTGGCGGTCTCCGCCACCTTCAGCGCCCCGGCCAGCGTCGCGCCGGCGGTGATGCCCACGAAGATGCCTTCCTGGCGCGCCAGCTGCTGGCTCAACCGGATGGCGTCGGGCCCGGCGATCGGCAGGACCTGGTCGAACAGGTGGGCCTCGACCGCGTCGCCGGTCAGCTTGGGGATGAAGTCCGGAGTCCAGCCCTGCATGGGGTGCGGCTTCCAGGCCGGGTGACCGGCGGCGGGCGAGCCGTCGCTGTTACGCGCCTGAGCCTGCTCGCTGCCCAGCAGCTGGGCGTCCTGCGGCTCGCAGACCACCACCTTGGTGTCGGGGCGCTCCTTCCTGAGGACGCGGGCCACGCCCTTCAAGGTGCCGCCGGTGCCGTAGCCGGTGACCCAGTAGTCCAGCGCCTCGCCTTCGAAGTCGCGCAGGATCTCCTGCGCCGTCGTGCGCGAATGCATGTCCGGGTTGGCCTCGTTCTCGAACTGCCGCGTCAGGAACCAGCCGTGCCGCTCCGCCAGCTCCACGGCCTTGGCCACCATGCCGGTGCCGCGCTGGGCCCCCGGCGTCAGCACGACCTTCGCGCCGAGGAAGCGCATCAGCTTGCGGCGCTCGACGCTGAAGCTGTCGGCCATGGTCACCACCAGCGGGTAGCCCTTGCGAGCGCACACCATGGCCAGGCCGATGCCGGTATTGCCGCTGGTGGCCTCGATCACCGTCTGGCCGGGCTTCAGCGCCCCGGTGCGCTCCGCCTCCTCGATGACCCCAAGCGCCAGGCGGTCCTTCACCGAGCCGAGCGGATTGAACGCCTCGATCTTCACGAACAGGTTCACGTGCGGCGGCGCCAGCTTGGCGAGTTTCACGA
>JAQGIX010000387.1 GCA_028290925.1 Phenylobacterium sp.
ACACCCGCGTCGCCGGCTTGCCGGCCAGCGGCCCCGCGAACGCCGCCCGCCAGGCCCCCTGGGTCGCGGCGCCACCCATGCCGGTGTCGACGATCGCCCAGCCCCCCTCTTCATCATTTGGGCCCCCACTCTCTGGCCCTTCGGCGATCGACCACACCTTGATGAAGGCCAGCGCCCCGCCCATCGTCATCCGCAGCCACTTGACCGCCGGCGACACGGCCACCGCCTCGCCAGGCTTGGGCGCCGCCTCGAACGGATAGGTCAGCTTCGGCCGCGCCGGCTCCAGCATCGTCTCTTCGAAGCCGTCAGGCGTCGGGGCCACGTTCTTGTTCATGCGCCCATTGTGCGAGCTTGCCGCGATGGGAGCAAACCCTTGGGCGGCCCGCGACGGCCCGGATTGCAAACGGGCGTCGCGCTCTGTCATTGTCGCGCGACGGCTTTGGGGGGTTCAGCAATGCATCGACTGACGATGGGATTCGCCCTGGCGGCGGCGCTGATGGCGGCGGGACCTGGCCGCGCGCAGTCGACCGAGGCGCGCGTCACCGCGATCGCCTCCATACGCTCGGCCAGCTCGGCGAGCTTCTCCCCCGACGGGACGCGGGTCGCCTACGTCACCAACGTCAGCGGCTCGCCGCAGGTGTGGATCGCCCCGGTCGCGGGCGGCGCGCCGGTCCAGGTCACCCGGCTTGCCGACCCGGTGCAGTCGGTTCGCTGGTCGCCCCGCGGCGATTGGCTGGCCTATGAACTGGCGCCGGGCGGCGGCTTCAATGTGCAGGTCTACGTGGCCCACCCGGACGGAAGCGGCGCGAAGCTGCTGACCGCGGGCGGCGGGGTCAACAACCGGCTGGACGGCTGGAGCCACGATGGCCGCTGGCTGGCCTACGAGACCAACCGCAACGACGCCACGCGGTTCGACGCCTTCGTCGTCGATCCCGACACCGGCCAGACCAAGCCGGTCGGCAAGGCCGCCAGCCTGAGCACGGTCACCGACATCGGCCGCGACGGTCGCCGGGCCGTGGTCAGCCGGCTCGCCAGCCGTGGCGACAACAACCTCTACCTGGCCGACCTGGAGCGCGGGACCGAGGTGCTGCTCACGCCCCACAGCCCGACGGCGGAGTTTTCCGGCGGCGACTTCTCGCCGGACGGCCGGCGCATCTACCTGCTCTCGGACGCCGGGCGCGACCTGACGGCCTTCGCCGCCATTCAACTCGATCCGACGGGCAAGCCGGGTGCGATCCGGACCCTCGCCGCCCGCGCCGACGCCGAGGCCGACGCGGAGGCCATCGACGAGGCCGGGCGCCGCGCGGCCCTGGTCTGGAACGTGGCGGGGCGCTCCGAGCTGGCCTTGCTCGATCTGCCCAGCGGTCGCGTGACCGCGACGCCGCGCCTGCCGGGCGACCTCATCGGCGGCCTGACCTTCAGCCAGGACGGCCGCACGCTCGCCTTCACCGCCAGCGGCGCGGCCCAGGCTTCCGACATCTGGCTGATGGACGTCGCCACCGGCAAGGCCACCCAGCTGACCCACAGCCCGCACGACGGCGTCGATCTCGCCGCCCTGGCGCGCCCCAGCCTGGTGACCTACCGCGCCCATGACGGCGTGGCCCTGTCCGGCTGGCTCTACCGCCCGGCCGACGCGCAGGGGCCCGGCCCGGTGGTGTTCATCTACCACGGCGGACCGGAGGGCCAGTCGCGCCCCGGCCTCAGCACCGAGGTGCAGGCCCTGGTCGCCAAGGGGATCAGCGTCTTCCTGCCGAACGTCCGGGGCTCCACCGGCTACGGCAAGGCGTTCCTCAACCTCGACAACGGTCCGCTGCGCGTCAACGGCGTGAAGGACATCAAGGCCAGCACCGACGCCCTGGTGGCCAAGGGGATCGCCGATCCCCGGCGGCTGGGGATCATGGGCGGCAGCTACGGCGGCTACATGGTGATGGCCGGGATCACCGAATATCCCGACATGTTCGCCGCCGCCGCCGACCTCTTCGGCGTCGTCAACTTCGAGACCTTCTTCCAGCACACCCAGCCGTGGATGGCGGCGATCTCGACGGTGGAGTACGGCGATCCGAAGACCCAGGCGGAGATGCTCAGGGCCCTGTCGCCGATCCACAAGCTCGACCGCATCAAGACGCCGCTCATCGTGCTGCACGGGGCCAACGACACCAACGTCCCGGTCATCGAGGCCGAGCAGATCGTCGCCAGCCTCAAGGCCCGCGCCGTGCCGGTGGACTATGTGCTGTTCCCCGACGAGGGCCACGGCTGGCGCCGGCTGCCCAACCGCATCCGCTCGACCGTGACCATCAGCAACTTTTTCGAGCAGCATCTGACGGGCCCCAAGCCCTGACGCGTTGGGGCCCGGCGCCCGACGACATCAGCGGCCGCAGGTCCGCCGCGTAAGCCGCCACCTCCGGCGTGGTCGTGTGGGTCCGGGGCTTGGCCGGCGCCGAGTCGTCCGGTCAGACGTTCTCCATCCCGCCACGCGGAAGCCGCGGGAGAAATGGACATGAAGCTCTACTACGCGCCCGGCGCCTGCTCGCTGGCCCCCCACATCATCGCCCGCGAGGCCGGGCTGGACGTCCGGCTGGAGAAGGTCGAGTTCGGCGCCGACGGCCGCTGGGCCGGCGGCCGCGACTATTGGCAGATCAACCCCAAGGGCGCGGTGCCCGCCCTGGAGCTCGACGACGGTGAGGTGCTGACCGAGAACGCCGTCATCCTGCAGTATCTGGCCTCGCTGGCGCCGCAGGCCGGTCTCGGGCCGCCGGCGCAGGGCATGGCGCACTGGCGGTTCCTGGAACTGCTGAACTTCATCGCCACCGAGCTGCACAAGGGCTTCGCGCCGCTGTTCAAGCAGCCCACGCCCGGCCTGCGGGATTCCACCGTCGAGGCCCTCGCCCAGCGCTTCGACCTCCTGGTCCGCCAGCTCGCCGACCGCGCCTACCTGACGGGCGAGCGGTTCACCATCGCCGACGCCTACGCCTATGTGATCCTCAACTGGACGCGCCTCCACCAGCTGGACCTCACCCCCTGGCCGTCGCTGCGCGCCTTCATGGACCGCGTCGAGACCCGACCGGCCGTCCAGCAGGCGCGTCGCGAGGAGGGGCTCGACGCTCCGGCGCAGCAACGCGAAGGGCCGCGGCCGCAGGCGCAGCCGGCGCGGCCGGACGGCTGAACAGGCGGCCGAAGACGCACGAGGCGTCTGTCGCGACCCGGCTTTCCGGCTGTGCTAATCCATACCGATGACTGATCGCCCGAAAGACGCCGCCGCCGAGACCCCGATCGAACGCGCCCTGCGCATGAAGAAGGCGGCGCTCGAGACCAAGCCGAAGCTGCCGGGCCGCGGCAAGTTCAAGCCGTCGGCGGGCATGGCGGCGGGCGCGTCGAAGCCGGCGATGAAGCGGTAGGGGCCCGGGACAGGGGCCACTGCAAGGGAACGGCTCGACGGCCGAGCGACGCCGCACGGGCGAGAAGCCGGCTCCGCCCGCGGCCGCGGTGCTCGATGGCTCGCGCTTTTGTGCGAAAGCCGCTAACCGGGCCGCAGGGCTGAGGAGCGCGACCACGGTGGATATCAAGCTGCAAGGGGTGTCGAGCGAGCAGATCATGCTCATGGCCGATACGCTGGCGCTCAAGGGCTTCGTGGTGGGCGCCAGGAACCTCTACGCCACCGCGCTCGCGGCCGAACGCGATCCGCTGATGCGCTTTCGGCTGCGGCTGCGGACCGGTCTCCTGCAGCGGCCCCACCGCACCACCCCGGACATGATGGGCCTGTTGAAGCAGCTGGAGGGTCAGCACGCGCAGGTGTTCGTGGGCTCGGGCCTCGCCACCTGGAAGAAGACGGCGCCGTTCCTCGACGACGAGCGCTTCATGACTCTCGAGGAGAAGCACGCCGGTCTCCTGCCGCTGCCCAACTGGCATTGGAACCTGCAGGTCGTCCTTTGGGCCGTGCAGCGAACCGAGAAGGTCGAGGGGGACCTCGTCGAGCTCGGCGTGTTCAAGGGCCACACCACCATGTTCATCGCCGAATATGTGGAGTTCCAGAAGTCCGCGAAGCGATGGTTCCTCTACGACACCTTCGACGGCATCCCCGAGGACCAGCTGAACGAGGGGTGGGATGGGGTCAACGAGTCCGTCTACAAGGGGGCCTATTCCTACGAGGAGGTGGCTGAGCGGTTCGCCCCCTTCCCGAACATCGAGGTGGTTCGCGGCCGGGTGCCGGAGATTTTGCACGAGGGCTGCCCGGACCGGATCTCCTTCCTCCACATCGACCTGAACAACGCCCCGGCCGAGATCGCCGCCCTCGACCTGCTCGTCGACCGCCTGAGCCCGCACGGGGTCCTGATCCTCGACGACTACTGCTGGGCCAGCGCCCGGGCGCAGTTCGACGTCGAGCGCCGCTGGTTCTCCGACCGCGGCCTGCACGTCCTACCGCTCCCCACCGGGCAGGGCGTCTTCATCAAGAGCTGACGCGCGCCGGCGCCATTTGTCCGGCGAGCCCGGCCTGGCGTAGAAGTCGCCCGTGGGCCGCAGCGCCCGAGGCGCAGGGCTCCATCCCCATGGTCGATATCGACGTCCTGAACCTTCCCGCCCCGGAACGGCGGCTCGCCCTCTACGTCCGCGCCGGCCTGACGCCCTCGGACCGGCCCCTGGTCTTCATGCTGCACGGCGCGCGCCGGACCGCGGCCCAGCTCGTCGATTGGATCGAGCGGCTGGCCGAAGACGCCGACGTCATCGCCGTCGACCTGCCCGGCCACGGCCGAAGCGAAGCGGAGATCCCCGCCACGCTCGAGGCGCTCACGAGGAGCGTGCTCCACGCGATCCGCGCCATCGCCTCCCACCGGCGGGTGGTCGTAGTGGGCGAGTCGCTCGGCGGGCTGGTCGCCCTCAACCTCGCCGGGGAGCCAGGCCGATCTCCGGTTCGCGCGGTGATCGCCTGCGATCCGCCGATGAGCACAGCGAAACTGTGGACGCTGCAGTCGAATTTCCTGCCGGCGATGGCCGCCCCCGACGCGCCCGAGGACTTCCTCAGCCTGGCCTGGGAGGTGTTCGGGCTGGGTCCCGATCGGATCGAGGAGCGCCTCTACTATCCGCTCCTCGACCGCCTGAGGCTTCCGGCGATGATCCTGACCGGCGACAGGCCGCTGTTCCCCACCCGCATCGGTGAGAAGATCCCTTGTGTGTTCGACGCCGTGGACAGCTACCTGGTGCGTCGGGTCTATCCCGACGCGGTCGAGCTGAAGGAGGTTCCGGACGCCGGCCATCTGCTGCTGACCGACGCCCCCGAGCCGTGCCTTGTCCTCATCCGTCAGGCGATCGCACGCTTTGCTGCGGCCTGACCCAGCGCGCCCGCCAGACTGGCCGCCGCGCCTACGCGGTCAGCTTCGCCGTCTCGTCCATCCAGGCCCTGAGCGCCCGCAGGAACGGCAGCACCTCGCGGAACTCCTTCTGGGTGAAGCCCTCGCGCAGGCTGCCCATGCGCGGCTTGATGGCCGCCATGGCCCGCTGGTAGGCGTGCCGCCCGGCCGGGGTCATGCCGACCCGCTTCTTGCGCCGGTCCACCGCGTCGGGCTCCACCGCCGCCAGTCCCGTGGCCTCCAGCCGCTGCAGGGTGTTGGTGATCGCGCCGGGCGTCATCTGCAGGGCGGTGGCGATCTGCGCCGGGGTCTGGCGTTCGCCGCGCCGGGCCAGGTAGTTCATCACCTCGAATTGCGGATAGGTCAGGCCCACCGGCAGGCAGCGGGTGATGACCGTGCGCACGCCGCACTCGATCATGCCGATCTCGTCGAAGACCTGGACCTCGGGATGTTCTTCAATCACCGGCGCCATCACGCCCTCCCCGTTCGATGCTGAACAAGCCAGACTATACTGATTCAGGGATCAACGTTCAATCTTAAACGATCCTAGGCCGCGCTCAGCACGTCCTGAATACCCCGTCGCGCCAACGCGTCAGCCAGCTCGTTGAGCTCGTGACCGGCGTGACCTTTCACCCAGCGCCACTGCACATCGTGACGCAGCCGGGCTTCGTCAAGGCGCCGCCACAGGTCCTCGTTCTTCACCGGCTTCTTGTCGGCGGTCATCCAGCCCCGCTTCTTCCAGTTGTGGATCCACTCGTGGATGCCCAGCTGGACGTACTTGCTGTCGGTGTGCAGCTCGACCTTGCAGGGCATCTTC
>JAQGIX010000401.1 GCA_028290925.1 Phenylobacterium sp.
TTCGAGATCACCTCGTTGGCGTTCATGTTCGACTGGGTGCCGGAGCCGGTCTGCCAGACCACCAGCGGGAAGTGGTCGTCGAGCTTGCCGTCGATCACCTCCTGGGCGGCGGCCACGATTGCCTCGCCGATCTTGGGATCGAGCTTGCCCAGCGCCATGTTGGCCTCGGCGGCTGCGCGCTTGACCACGCCCAGCGCCCGGATCATCGGCTGCGGCTGCTTCTCCCAGCCGATCTTGAAGTTCTGCAGGCTGCGCTGCGTCTGGGCGCCCCAGTACCGGTCGGCCGGAACCTCGATCGGGCCGAAGGTGTCGGTCTCGGTCCGGGTGTCTGGGCGGGTGGCGGTCATCGCGGTCTCCGGAGCGTCGCTGGCGGTCTAGCGGGGGCTGGGGCGGTCCGCAACGCCCGTGGCGCAGCTTCCGGGCGGGCGATATAGGGGAGGCCTGAACCTCACGGGGTCGCCATCATGCTCGTCGCCACCACCTACGACCTGGCCGGCTATGTCATCACCAAGCACCTGGGCGTCGTGCGCGGCGTCACCGTCCGCTCGCGCAGCGTGCTCGGCAACGTCGGCGGGGCCATCCAGTCGTTGTTCGGCGGCAATCTGTCGATCTACACCGAACTGGCCGAGCGCGCCCGCCAGGAGGCCTACGACCTGATGGTCGAGCATGCCACCCAGGCCGGCGCCGACGCCGTGGTCGGCATGCTCTACGACGCCAACGAGATCATGGACGGCATCACCGAGGTGCTGGCCTACGGCACCGCCGTGAAGATCCAGCGGGCTTGACCGCGAAGCGCCCAACGCCTTTGCGAACGCCGCCGACGCGGGCCTCCACCGGCGGCAGCTTGCCTTTTGGCAGGATGGGAAGATCGACGATCCATCATTTGCGAATGAATCTTATAGTCCGCGGAGCGGCGATAATATTATCGCGCCTATAGGCCTATTCTAAGAGGATCGTTGGCAATAAAATCTTTGAAACAATAATACTTCGATCGCGGAACTATTAGCCTGCAGAGGCATTTACCCCAGGCTCATCAAATAGAAGTTTTCCATTTCTAGAGATGAGCTGGGCGGCATCTATCATGAAATTAGTACTATTGACGGTGGCCGCGCTGGCGGCCGCCCCAAGTGCGTTCGCGCAACCGACGGTCGGCGGCGGCGGACAGCTGCGGCAGATCCCGCCGGCGCCCGTGCAGCCGCAAACGGTTCCCGACATGCGCATCGAGCGCGGCCAGGCGCCCTCGGTCCCTGAAGCGGCCGGGCCGCGGATCGTGATACGCTCGCTGCATGTGACCGGCGAGACCCGCTTCACCGAGGGCCAGCTGATCGCCGCGGCCGGCTTCCAGCCGGGCGCCGAACTCGATCTCGCCGGCTTGCGCGCCATGGCCGCGCGGATCACCGACCTCTACAATCGCCACGGCTATCTGGTCGCCCAGGCCTATGTCCCGGCCCAGGATATCCACGACGGCGCCGTCACCATCGAGGTGATCGAGGGGCGCTACGGCAAAGTCGCGCTCAGCAACCAAACCAACGTCTCGGGCGGCCTGGCGCGCAGCGTGCTGGCCGGTCTCGAGCCCGGCGACGTGGTGGCCACGGCGCCGCTGGAGCGCCGCCTGCTGCTGCTCTCCGATCTTCCGGGCGTGGCGGTGAAGTCCACCCTGACCCCGGGCGAGACGGTGGGGACCTCCGACCTGCTGGTCGACCTTGCGCCCGGCCGACGGATCACCGGCAGCCTGGAGGCCGACAACGCCGGCAACCGCTACACCGGCCAATATCGCGGCGGCGCCACGCTGAACTTCAACGAGCCCCTCGGCTGGGGCGACGTGGCGAGCGTGCGGGTGCTCACCGCCGGGTCCGGCTTCAACTATGTGCGCGGCGCCTATCAGGGCCGCATCCAGAACCTCACGGTCGGCGTCGCCTACGAGCATTTGTCCTACAAGCTCGGCAAGGAATTCGCCCCGCTGCACGCCAGCGGGACGGTGGACATCGCCAGCCTCTACGGCAGCTATCCGCTGATCCGCTCGCGCGACACCAACCTCTACGCCCTGGCGGATTTCGACGACCGCCGGTTCAAGGACAAGGTCGGCGCCACCGCCTCGGTGACCGACAAGACCGCCCGCGTCGGGGTCCTCGGCCTGGCCGGCGACCACCATGACGGCCTGTGGGGCGGCGGCTGGACCAGCGGGTCGATCAACTGGGCGATCGGCGACCTCAACATCAAGACCCCGACGGTTCGCGCCATCGACGCGCTCACCGCCCGCAGCAACGGCTCCTACAACAAGCTGTCCTTCGAAGTCGCCCGTCTGCAGAGCCTCGGCGGCGGCCCGCTCTCTCTCTATGGCGAGGCGCGCGGCCAACTGGCCTCCAAGAACCTCGACTCCTCGGAGAAGATGGAGCTCGGCGGGGCCTATGGCGTGCGCGCCTATCCGGAGGGCGAGGCCTACGGCGACCAGGGCTACATCCTGACCGCCGAGGCCCGGCTGCGACTGGCGGGCCTCTCGGACTGGACCGGCGGTACGATGCAGGCGGTGGCCTTCGCCGACCACGGCGAGGTGACCATCAACAAGAACCCTTGGGCGGCCGGCGCCAACAGCCGGAGCCTGAGCGCCGCGGGCCTCGGCCTGACCTGGGCCGACCGCCACAACCTCCTCGTCAAGGTCTCCTACGCCTTCAAGCTCGGCAGTGAACGGGCGACCTCCGCGCCCGACCGCTCGGGCCGGCTGTGGGTGCAGATCTCGAAGCTCTTCTGATGGCGGCGTCAGCACGCACCGCACGCTCGCCTTCAGGCACAAGGATTGTCTCCATGAACGCCGCCCTCCGCACCGCCGCCCATGCCAGCCCCATGACCTGGGGCGCGCGGGCTAGACTTGTCGCCAGCTCGGCCCTGGCGGGTTCGCTCGCCCTGGCGCTGGCCTCCAACGCCTACGCCATCCCCATCGACGGCGCCGTGGTGGCCGGGCAGGCGACCATCGTCGCCGCCCCCGGGGCGCTGACCATCAACCAGACCACCCAGAACGCGGCCATCAACTGGCAGAGCTTCAACATCGGTCAGGGCGAGGCGGTGCAGTTCGTGCAGCCCAACGCCCGCTCGGTGGCGCTGAACCGCGTGCTCGGCTCCGATCCCTCCACCATCCTCGGCCGCCTCTCCGCCAACGGCCAGGTGTTCCTGGTCAACCCCAACGGCGTGCTGTTCGGGGCCGGATCGCAGGTCAACGTCGGCGGCCTGGTGGCCTCGACGCTGGCGATCAAGGACGCCGACTTCATGGCCGGCCAGTACCGGTTCGCAGGCGCCGGTCCGGGCTCGGTGATCAACGCCGGCTCGATCGTCGCCGACGGCGGTTCGGTGGCCCTGCTGGGCGGTCATGTCAGCAATCAGGGCGTGATCTCGGCCCGGCTCGGCGCGGTGTCGCTGGCCGCCGGGAACGCCATGACCCTGGACGTGGCCGGCGACGGCCTCCTGAGCGTCACGGTCGAGGAAGGCGCGCTCAATGCGCTGGCCGAAAACGGCGGCCTGATCCGCGCCGATGGCGGCCGCGTCCTGATGACCGCCCGCTCGGCCGGAGCGCTGATGCGCACCGCGGTCAACAACACCGGCGTCATCGAGGCGCGCAGCCTGCAAAGCCACAATGGCGTCATCAGCCTGATGGGCGACATGGCCGACGGCGCGGTCAACGTCGGCGGGACCCTGGACGCCAGCGCGCCCAACGGCGGCGACGGCGGCAAGATCGAAACCTCGGCGGCGACCGTCAACATCGCCGACAACGCCAGGATCACCACCCTGGCGCCGTCCGGCGTCACCGGGACCTGGCTGGTCGATCCCCAGGACTTCACCATCGCGGCCGGCGGCAATATTTCCGGCGCCACCCTCTCGGCCCTGCTGGTGACCAACAGCGTCACCATCAGCACCACCACCGGGGCGGACACCACGACGGCCGGCACCCCGCCGGTCAGCAATCGTCACACCGCGAGCCCCGGCAACGGCGACATCAACGTCAACGAAGCCGTCAGCTGGACCGCGACGCCCAGCACCACGACCCTGACCCTCAACGCCGATCGCGACGTCAACGTCAACGCCGCGGTCACCGCCACCAACGGCAACTTCGTGGTCTGCTGCACCCGCGACATCAATGTGAACGCCGCCATCACCACCACCAACGGCAGCGTCCTCCTGAGCGCCGGGCGCAACGTGATCATCGGCACGATCGCCGCCATGACCACCACGGACGGCAACATCACCATCTGCGCCGGGGTCAACATCAACATGAGCGCCGCCCTGGTCCTGACCCGGGGCAGCAGCATCCCCTCGCAGAGCCTCGGCCTGCAGTCCGGCCTGTTCCTGGGGGCGGGCTTCGGCGGGACCGGCCCCGGCGCCGCCGGCGGGACCCTGACCATGGCCGGAGCCACGGTCACCGGCCCCAACGCGCCGATCACCATCAACTACAACCCGGCCTCCTACAGCTCGCCGACCGACTATTCGTCCCACTTCAGCCTCTCCAGCGGCGCGGCGATCAGCCAGCACATGCTGGTCTTCCCGACCGCCACCAAGGTCGCCGACGGCTCGACCGCCGTGACCCTCACCAGCCTGCTCGGCGCCCCGTCCGGGGTCACCCTGGCGGGCGCCGGGACTGCGAACTTCGACAGCGCCGCGG
>JAQGIX010000417.1 GCA_028290925.1 Phenylobacterium sp.
GCGAAGCCGGGACCGCCCGCGCCGCCGCCGCCCGCTTCGCGCCCCCGATCGCCGCCCTGGAGAACTTGAGCCGCCGGATCACCACGGCCCGCTGCCTGGCGGCCGAGGCGCGCCTGACCCGCGCCGACCTGCTGTGTGGCTGGGCGGCGCGCCTGAAGGACGAAACCCTGTTCCGCGCCGCCCTCGACGACGCCGCGACCGCCGGCCAGCGCCTCGATCCGGCCTACGAGCCGCTCACCTGGGCCCGCGCCGAACTTCTGCGCGGCCAGATCCTCACCCTGTGGGGCGAGATGATCGGCGACGTGGAGAGCCTGGCCGCCGGGGCGACGGCGCTGGCCACCGCCCTCGACCAGGTGAACCGCGACCACAGCCCGCTCGACTGGGCGCGCAGCCAGGTGGCGCTGGGCCAAGCCCTGCAGGCCCTGGGCGAGGCCAGCGCTGAGCCGCGCGCCTACGAACAGGCCGTCACCTGCTACGACCGCGCCAACCATGTGCTGAAGGCCCTGACCGGCAGTCCCCTGCGCGGCCTCGCGGCCGGCGCGCGGGCGCTCTGCCTCGCCCGCCAGGCCGAGCTCACCGGCGACCTCGCTGTGCTGGATGCGGCCGAGGCGGCGATGAAGATCGAGCTCTCGACCTTGCAGGCGCGCCGCGATCCGGTCGGCTGGGCTCTGTCGCAGCTGCACCTGGCGCGGCTCTACGAGGCGCGCATGGACATCACCGGCCAGGACGGCGGCCGCCGCGCCGCGGCCGTGACCGCCCTAGACGCCGCCCTCGACGTCTTCTCCGAACAGGGCCTGGCCTCGCTCAGCCGCCTCGCCGCCGACGCCCTGGAGCGCCTGCGGCCGGGCGCCGCGTTGAGCCCGGGCATCGAGGGGTAGGCTTCACAACCGCCGGTAGGTCGTGCCAATCTTCTCCCGGCTCGGGGGAGGAGAACATGCGACGCACGTCGGCGGGAATATTCGCGATCGCGCTTCTCGCGGCGATGGCGCAGGGGACATCCGCCGCCGAACCCGATCGGCATGCCGATTGGCTGAAGCAGCCCACGCGAGAGAACCTCTTCGCCGTCTGGCCGCGGGAAGCCTTGATCAAGGGCGTCGCCGGCGAGGCCGTGGTCGGCTGTGTCGTGACCGTGCAGGGCGCGCTTCGCGACTGTCAGGTGCGGTTCGAGACACCCCCCGGCCTGGGGTTCGGGGCTGCGGCCCTGACCCTGACCTCTCAGTTCCTCATGCGTCCAGCCATCAAGGACGGCGTTCCGGTGGAGGAGACCATCGGCATCCCGATCAAGTTCCAGAAGGTGCCGGCCGACGTCGCCGCGGCGATGACGACAACCCAGCGAGACCCGTCGATCGGCTCCCGCCTGCGAGACGAGTCGCCCGAAACGCGCAACGCAGGCCGGGTGGTGAGCGGGATCGTGTGGGACCGGGCGCCTTCGGTCACCGATGTGGCCGCAGCCTATCCGGCGCGAGGGCGAGGTGAGAAGCGGGACGGTCGCGTCGATCTTGATTGCGCTATCGACCGCAAGGGCGGCCTGACCCGTTGCGCGACGATCGTCGAGGAGCCCAAGGGTTACGGTTTCGGGCGCGCGGCGGAAGGCCTGGCGGCGAAGTTCGCGGGCCCTGCGACGGACGGCAAGGGTGTGAGCCTCGCCGGGATCCATACCCAGATCCCGGTCACTTTCGCAGCCGCGTCGCTGGGCGAGACCAGCCCGGTGATCGGCAAGCCGCACTGGACGGTGCTGCCGGCGGACGAGGATTTCACCGCCGCCTATCCAGAGCCCGCCCGCAAGGCGGGCGTGCTGAAGGCCCGGGTGGTGCTGGACTGCACCGTCGTCGCGGGCGGCCTGCTCACGGACTGCAAGATCACGAGCGAGGATCCGCCGGGCTATGGCTTCGGGGCGGGCGCAACCGCCCTTTCGGGCAAGTTCCGGGCGAGCATCTGGACCGCTGAGGGCCTGCCCATCATCGGCGGTCGGCTGAGCATCCCCATCCGCTACGACCTGCAGGACGCACCGCCGCCGGCCGCGCCGCCGAAACCCTAGAGCGCCTGAGGCCCGGGTCCGAGGTCAGGCCGCGCGCCGGTTGAGACAAGCCGCTTGCGGCCGGCGTCGCCTCTGCCAAGCTGGCGAGGTCCGACAAGGAGGGGCGCTCGTGGGCTTCCGTCGCATCTTATGGCTTTCGGCCGCCGCCGTCTTGACGCTCGGCGCAGCGCCGGCCGCCCCGCCGCCGAACTGGATCGAAGCGCCGACCTATGCCGAGATGGCCGCGGTCTATCCGGCCAAGGCGCGGGCGGAACATCTGACTGGGCAGACGCAGGTGACCTGCACCGTCACCCTGAACAGGCGGCTCAGCGACTGTGCGGTGATCCGCCAGACGCCGGCCGGGTACGGCTTCGACGACGCGGCCCACAAGCTCGTGGGGCGGCTGCGCGCCGCGCCGGGGCCGGGGGTCTTCGCCGGCGCGGAGGTGCGGTTCCTGCTGACCTTCCGGCCGGAAATGGCCGAGCGGAAGGCGGCCTTCCTCAACGATCCAACCTGGGCCGACCTGCCGGCGATGGCGGACTTCCAGGCGACCTTCCCGAAGACCGAGAACGGGGTGAACCACGTGCGCGTCGTGCTGGCCTGCGACGTGGCGGCCGGCGGGGCGCTCGCCGGCTGCGCGGTGGAGAGCGAGGACCCGGCCGGGCAGGGCTATGGCGCCGGGGCCCTGGCGCTGGCCCCGAAGATCAAGGTCGGCCTGATGACCCCCGAGGGCCAGCCTACCGTCGGCGCCAAGGTGCGGGTGCCGATCCGCTACGAGCTGACGTCCGATCCGCGCCCCTAGCGGCCGCGCCACCACCTTAGCCCGGCCCGCTCGATCAGCTCCAACAGCGCGTAGAGCATCGCGCCCATCGCGCCCAGCACCACGAGGGCGGCGATCATCCGCGCGGTCTGCAGCTTGAAGCTGGCGTCGAAGATCCGCCAGGCGAGGCCCTGCACCTTGCCGGAGCCGGCCACGAACTCGGCGACCACCGCGCCCACGATGGCCAGGCCGGCGGCCACCTTGTGGCCCTGCAGCAGGAACGGCACGGCGGAGGGGATGCGCAGGCGGATGAGTCGCTGGAAGCGTCCGGCGCCATAGAGGTCGAAGAGGCGCATCAGGTCGGGATCCACCGCCTTCAGGCCGGCCAGCGCGCCGGAATAGATCGGGAAGAAGGCGACGACGATGGCCAGGGCCACGACCGCCCGCTCGGGATGGTCGGCGCCGGCCCAGATGTTCACCAGCGGCGCGATGGCGATCACCGGCGTGACCTGCAGGACCACGGCCAGCGGCTGGACGGCGCGCTCCAGGACGGTGGACAGCACCACCGCCAGGGCCAGGGCCTGGGCGAGCAGGCTGGCGATCACCAGGGCGGTGAGCGCGCTGGACAGCGTGTACCAGGCGGCCTTGATCAGGCCCGGCGCGTCCTCCGCCAGGCTCTGCGCCACCGCGCTGGGCGGGGCCAGGAAGTAGATCGGGACGTGCAGCGCCCGGCAGGCGATCTCCCAGGCAGCCAGCAGCAGGGCGATCAGCGCCAGCGGCGACAGGCTCTCGACCAGGCGCCTCATGCGGCCATGCCCTGGGCCAGGGCCTTGGAGACGGCCTCCACCGTCCGGCGGAAAGCCGCGGTCGTGCGGAAGCCGGCCGGCCGGGGCAGCGGCCCCTCGACCGCCACCTCGCCGGCCAGGCGGCCGGGCCCGCGGCTCATCACCACCACGCGCGAGGCCATGTAGACCGCCTCCTCGACATTGTGGGTCACGAAGACGATGGCCGGCTGCAGGCCCTGCCAGAGCTTCAGCACGTCGTCGGCCAGCGCCCGCCGGGTGATCTCGTCCAGCGCCGCGAAGGGCTCGTCGAGCAGCAGCAGCCTGGGTTCGGTGACCAGGGCGCGGGCCAGCGAGACGCGCATGGCCATGCCGCCGGAGAGCTGCGCCGGCCGCGCGGCCTCGGCGCCCACCAGGCCCACC
>JAQGIX010000013.1 GCA_028290925.1 Phenylobacterium sp.
GCGGAGTCACGCAACCAGCACGGCTGGACGACCCTGGGCGACGTGGGC
This sequence comes from Phenylobacterium sp., assembly GCA_028290925.1. GTDB lineage: Bacteria > Pseudomonadota > Alphaproteobacteria > Caulobacterales > Caulobacteraceae > Phenylobacterium. The sequence continues at coordinate 49 of JAQGIX010000013.1, forward strand.
TGGCTGGACGAGGAAGGCTACCTCTACCTCACCGACCGCAAGAGCTTCATGATCATCTCCGGCGGGGTGAACATCTATCCGCAGGAGATCGAGAACCTGCTGATCACCCATCCCAAGGTGGCCGACGCCGCGGTGGTCGGCGCGCCGGACGAGGAAATGGGCGAGAAGGTGGTGGCCGTGATCCAGCCGGCCAACTGGGAGGCGAACCACGAGGAGCTCCGCGCCGAGCTGATGGCCTACACGCGCCAGAACCTCAGCCACGTGAAAGCCCCGCGGGTCATCGACTTCATGAAGGAGCTGCCCAGGCACGCCACCGGCAAGCTCTACAAGCGCCTGCTGCGCGACGCCTACTGGGGCAAGGACGGCGCGCGGATCGCCTGAAGGCGGCCGCTTGCCGGCCCCTGCGCCCGTGCTAGAGGTCGAAGCCTGATCCAAGAATTGGTGGGAGCGAAACGATGAACCCTGTGGAGATCAAGGACCTGCCCGGCCTGGTGGGCCAGGAGGTGGGCGTCTCGGACTGGCTGCTGGTCGACCAGGACCGCGTCAACAAGTTCGCCGACGCCACGGGCGATCACCAGTGGATCCACGTCGACGTCGAGCGCGCCACCCGCGAGATCGGCGGCCCGATCGCCCACGGCTACCTGACCCTGTCGCTGATCCCGTTCCTGTCGTCGGGCATGCTGCCGATCAAGGGCGTCACCCGCGGCATCAACTACGGCTCCGACAAGGTGCGCTTCATCAACATGGTGCGGGTCGGCAAGCGGGTGCGCCTGCGCCAGAAGCTGATCGGCGCCGAGCCGAAGGCCGGCGGCATGCAGCTGAAGAACGAGTGCACCATCGAGATCGAAGGCGAGAACAAGCCCGCCTGCGTCGCTGAGACCATCTCGGTGGTCTACGGGGGATAATCCCCTCCCCCTGAGGGGAGGTCCGTTCAGTCCGCGCGGGCGGCTTCCTCGGCCGAGGCCGCCTTGGCCCCCGTCATCGGGGATTCGCTCGCCACCATCGTCACCGGAGACGCCGGGTTGTCGATCCGCGCCAGGGTCTCGCGGATGAACTTGGCGTGGGTGACGATGCCGATCTCCAGCCGCTCGTTGTTCAGCTCCACCTGCTGGGTGAGCAGGCCGGCGATGAACTCCGGCGCCGCCGCGCCGGCCGCCGCGCGGCGGTGGTCCTGGTCGGTCATGAACACCGGCCCGCCAGAATTGCCCGGGAACACCGCGAAATCCAGCAGGAAGGTCGGGAAGATCTTGGCCGGGGCCACCGGATAGGAGGCGACGCGGCCCGCGCGCAGGATCGGGAAGCCCGCCTGGTTGGCGGCCAGGCCCCGCGGGAAGCCCAGCGCCATCATCTCGTCGCCGGCCCCCACCTGGTAGCTCGTGAAGGTGTCGTCGCTGGCCAGGTAGGCCTGGGGGATCGCCGCCTTGGCGAACTCCGGCGGGGCGGTGATGACCAGGGCCGCGACGTCGCGCGACGGATGGTGGGTCCACAGCTCGTGGCCGCTGGCGTCGCGGATGCGCACCGGGGTGGGCGAATAGTTCCAGCTGCCGTCGGTGTTCTCGATGCGGAAGCCGATCTTCGCGGTGGACCCGGGCATGCCCTGCAGCACGTGGTTGGCCGTGACCAGCACCGTGCGGGGCGTCCCGTCCGGGCCGGGATCGGAGATCAGGAATCCGGTGCCGACCGTACGCGTGCCGTTGCCGAGCGGCTGCTCGAGCTGCACGGTCGCGTGCATCAGGTCGACAGCCAGATCGATCGCCATGGCATTCCCCGACTAGATTTCGACTAAGACCCTTCGCGTCTTCGCGCGATCTCGATGCGGGGAGTTGGTCAGAGTCCCCGGCGGGCGCCAAGGCGACAGCTTGTCCGTGCGCCTAAACGACGCGTCCGGGAACGCGCGCCGCTTGAGCGCCGACGGCGAGCGGCGCATGTAGCCGCCCATGAACCTACCGGTCAGCCTGCCCGCCCCGCCCCGCGCGCGCAAAGATCCCAAGCGCATCGAACAGCTCGGCCGCGTTCGCGTCGACGACTACGCCTGGATGAAGGACGAGGCCTGGCAGCAGGTGCTGCGCGACCCCAAGGCCCTGCGCGCTGACGTGCGCGAGCACCTCACGGCGGAGAACGCCTACACCAAGGCCCTGCTGGCCGGCACCGAGGCCCTGCAGGCGCAGTTGTTCGACGAGATGAAGGGCCGCATCAAGCAGGACGACGCCTCGGTTCCGGTCCCCGACGGGCCGTGGGAATACGCCGCCCGCTACGAGATGGGCGCGCAGCATCCGCGCCATGTGCGCGCCCCCCGCGGCGGCGGGCCTGAGGAGCTGCTGCTGGACGAAGAGGCCATGGCCAAGGGCAAGGCCTATTTCCACGTCGGCGCGGCGAGCCACAGTCCCGACCACGCCCTCTACGCCTGGGCCGCCGATGAGCAGGGCTCGGAGTACTACACGATCCGGGTGAAGGACCTGGGCAGCGGCCAGGAGATCGGCGCCCCGATCGAGAGCGCCTACGGCGACTTCGCCTTCTCGCCGGACAGCCAGTGGATCTTCTGGATCTGGCGCGACGAGAACGCCCGTCCCGCCAAGGTCTTCCGCCGGCCGGCCCGTCCCAGCACGGAAGGGGGCGGCGAGGATGTGCTGGTCTACGAGGAGCTGGACGACGGCATGTTCCTGGGCGTCGGGGTGGCTTCCGACGACAGCTGCATCCTGATCCACGTGGGCAACCAGGAGACCACCGAGCTGTGGCTGATCCCGGCGGCCGATCCGACCGCCGAGCCGGTCGTCGCCGAGCCGCGCCGGGTGGGCGTGAAGTACGAGCTCGACCACTGGACCGACCGCTGGGTGATCCGCACCAACGACGACGGCGCGGTGGACTTCAAACTCAGCGTCTCCGACGCCGCGGTTCCCAGCAAGGCGACCTGGCGCGACTGGGTGATGCATCGGCCGGGCCAGTACATCACCGGCTTCGCGGCCTACGCCGGCCATCTGGTGCGGGCCGAGCGGGTCGAGGCGCTGGACCGGCTGGTGGTCACCACCCGCCACGGCGAGGAGCACATCGTCGCCTTCGCCGAGGAGGCCTACGCCCTCACGCTGGAGGACGGCTACGAATACGCGACCACGACGAGCCGTTTCGTCTACCAGTCGCCGACCACGCCGCGGCAATGGTTCGACTACGACCTGGCCACCCGCGAGCGGACGCTGCGCAAGACCCAGGAAATCCCTTCCGGCCACGACCCGGCCCGCTACATCGCCCGACGGATCTTCGCTCCAGCGCAGGACGGCGAGCTGGTCCCGATCACCCTGCTGATGCTGAAGGACACGCCGCGCGACGGCTCCGCGCCGGTGATGCTCTATGGCTACGGCGCCTACGGCCACGCCATGGAGCCCAGCTTCTCGATCCGCAACCTCAGCCTGGTCGACCGCGGCTGGATCTGGGCGGTGGCCCACATCCGCGGCGGCTCGGACAAGGGCTGGGGCTGGTTCCTGGACGGCCGCAAGGCCAAGAAACCCAACAGCTTCAACGACTTCATCGCCAGCGCCGAGCACCTGATCGCCGAGGGCTATGCCACCCAGGGCCAGATCGCGGCCTATGGCGGCTCGGCCGGCGGCATGCTGATGGGCGCGGTCGCCAACCTCAGGCCCGACCTCTGGGGCGCGATCATCGCCGCCGTGCCGTTCGTCGACGTGCTGAACACCATGAGCGACACCTCCCTGCCGCTGACCCCGCCGGAGTGGCCGGAGTGGGGCAATCCGCTCGAGGACGCCGAAGCCTACGACCTGATCGCCGGCTACAGCCCCTATGACCAGGTGAGCGCCCAGGCCTATCCGCCGGTGCTGGCGACCGGCGGCCTGTCGGATCCGCGGGTGACCTATTGGGAGCCGGCCAAGTGGGTCGCCAAACTGCGCGAATTCTCGACGGGCGAGGCCCCGATGTTGCTCAAGATCAACATGGAGGCCGGCCACGGCGGCGCCTCGGGCCGTTTCGACTTCCTCAAGGAGATCGCCCTCGACTACGCTTTCGCCGTGTGGGCCATGGAGCGGGGCTGGCGGGCGGCATGATCATCCGGGCGGCGACGGCGGACGACGCGGACGCACTGGCGGCGATCTACGGCCACCACGTGCTGACCGGCTTCGGCACCTTCGAGACCGTGCCCCCCGACGCCGGCTGGATGGATGGACGCCGGCGCGAGGTGCAGGGCTTCGGCCTGCCCTTCCTGGTCGCCGAGGAGGCGGGCCGGGTGCTGGGCTACGCCTATGCCGGCCCGTTCCGGCCGCGCCCCGGCTATCGCTTCACAGTGGAGGACAGCGTCTATGTGGCGCCGGACGCCATCGGCAAGGGCGTCGGCCGCGCCGTGTTGACGCCGGTGCTCGCCGCCTGCGAGGCGCTGGGCCTGCGCCAGGTGGTTGCGGTGATCGGGGATTCCCAGAACGCGGCCTCCATCGGCCTGCACAGGTCGCTGGGCTTCGAGCACGCCGGCGTCGGCAAAAGCTTCGGCTTCAAGCACGGTCGCTGGGTCGACATCGTCTGGATGCAGAAGGCCCTGAACGGCGGCGATGCACGCCTGCCGGACGCGCCGGGCGTCAACGTCGCCTGAGCGGCCGGCGCCTGGCCGGCCGCCAGTATGTCACTTGTGGCGTAACACCGTTGCGATACCGTCCCGGGTGCGTCTTGAACCGGGGAGCCAGGCTTGTCGTCAGCGAACCCGCTCGACCGGGCCAACGCCCTGCTTGGCGAGGGCCGCGCCGCCGAGGCGCTGCAGCTGACCGAACCGCTGGCCACGGCGCCCGATGCTCCGCACGCGGCGCTCTCCACCCACGCCGCGATCCTCAAGGCGCTGCGCCGCCACGAGGAGGCGCTGGCGTTCAACGAACAGGCGACGCGGCGCTTCGCCACCAGCGGCGTCGCCTGGCACAACCTCGCCGCCACCCTCGGCGACCTCGGCCGCGGCGAGGCTTCGCGGACGGCCATCCAGGAGGCGTTCAAGCGCGGCCTCGATGCGCCGCAGAGCTGGAGCGTCTACGCCCGCGCCCTGCTGGCCACCGGCGACATCGACGCGGCCGAGCGGGCCTATGGGGAGTCCCTCAAGCGCGCGCCGGGCGAGGTCGAGGTGGCGACGGAGTTCGCCAACATCGTGTGGATGCGCCACGGCGATGCGGCCGCCGCCCAGGCCGTGCTCGACGCCGCCTTCCTGGGCGGCGGCGCGCCGGGGCCGCTGCTGCTGGCCAAGGCCAAGCTGATGGACGCGGCCGGCGACCCGACGGGCGGCGCGCGCTTCCTGGCCCTGGCGGTCGATCGCATGCCGGGCGACATCCACGTGCTTCTCGCCGCGGCCCAGGCGGCCGTGGAGACCGCCCAGATCGCGACCGCCGAGCGCTTCATCGGCCAGGCCCTGGCGTTGGGCGCGGATCGTCCGGAGGTGCTCAACCAGGCGGTCATCGTCCAGCTCGCCGCCGGCCGGCCCGACGAGGCCCTGGCGACCGCCCGGCGGGGTCTGGCGATCGCGCCCGACGACCCTTCGCTTTGGGGCTGGGCGGCGGCGGCGGCCCGGGCCAGCGGCGATCCGCTCTACGGCGAGGTCTACGACTATGCGACCATGGTCCGGGCCTACGAGATCGAGACGCCGGCCGGCTGGAGTTCGCTCGCGGACTATCTGGGCGACCTCGCCCGGGTGCTGCGGGGCATGCACCCCTACGCCCAGCATCCCTTCCACCAGTCGCTGCGCCACGGCAGCCAGACCATGCAGCCGCTGATCGGCGCGGCCGAGCCGGTGCTGCGGGCCTTCTTCGCGGCGATGGACAAGCCGGTCCGCGAGCACATGGCGTGGCTGGGCCAGGGCGCCGACCCGCTGCGCCGCCGCAACAGCGGCGCCTACCGCATCGATGACGCCTGGTCGGTCTCGCTGCAGCCGGGCGGCTTCCACAAGGACCATTTCCACCCGCAGGGCTGGCTGTCCTCGGCCTTCTATGTGGAGACCCCGGATCGGGCGCTGGACGCCGGCGACCGGCAGGGCTGGATCCGCTTCGGCCGCCCGCCCCTCGACCTCGATCCGCCGCTAGAGGCCGCCCACTACATCCGCCCGCAGCCGGGCCGGCTGGTGCTCTTCCCATCCTACATGTGGCACGGAACCGAGCCGTTCATGACCGACGAGCGGCGCCTGACCATCGCCTTCGACGTGGTGCCGGGCTGATGCGCCGTCAGTAGTACGAGGCCCTGGCCAGGCACATGCTGCAGGTGGTGAGGGTCTGGGTCAGCCGCAGGCCGAAGTATGCCCCTGAACGGCCGGCCACGGTTTCCTGGGCCGCGCTGAAGCTGACGACGGTTCGCGACGGCAGGGCGTAGCCGATGCTGGCCGCGTAGAGCTCGTCCTTCTGCAGCGGATTCACCCGGTCGGTCGTCCAGCGCTGGGTGGTGGTCAGGTCGGCGATCCATGGCCCGTCCATGTACTCCGCCGAGGCGCTCAGGAAGTCTCTCGCCCGGCCGGGCACACCTTCGAAGTTGTCGCGGCGGGCGGCTTCGACATAGAGGCGTAGCTGGCTGTAGCGGCCGCGCAAAGTGTCCTCGACCGAGCCGTGGACCGGCATGCTGAGATCGGCGCCGAGCGTCGTCCAGACCTCGCCCCGTTGCGTGCCGTAGGTCCGGCCCCACCGGATGATGCTGGCCTGATAGTTCAGGTGCGCCCAGTGCCCGACGGGCTTGTTCAGAACGTCCCAGGTCACCATGACGTTCTGGGGCCAGCGGGTGTTGCCGACGCCGCCAGTTTTGTAGCGGATGAAGCCCTCGTTGTAGGGGAAGCTCTCGTGCAGGAATGTGTAGTCCACCATGAAGGCGGAGACGGAGAGCTGGCGCCACCCGCCGTCTTCGTCCTGGAAAACATGGATCCGCTCGACGCCCATCATCTCCGTGGGCTCGTAGCCCTGGTCGGATTCGGCGACCAGATCCTGCGCCTGGAATCCGGGAAGCAGGGCGTAGGCCCGGCCGAAGTCCTGGACGAATTTGCCGATCCGGTAGTCTCCGTAGCGGACGTAGAGCTCCTTCATCTTGCCGCCCTCCTGGCGACCCGGAGCCTGATTGATGAACAGGGTGTGGTTCGGATCGCTCGCCGAAAGCGGCTGCCTGGGCTTGAACTGAAACAGGCCGTCGATGGAGAGGGTGTCGTTGAGCTGGGCGAGGAAGGTGGAGTCGAACCATAGCTTGGCGTCCGGGCCGCGGCCCGGACCGCTGTCGGCGCTGATCCCCCCGAATTCCAGGTTGGCGATGGTCTCGAACCCGATCTTCGGGTAGGCGCCCACGCCCTCTGAAGCGCTCGGCGGGCCGGAGGCGGTCTGCCCGGTGGCGCGGGCCTGGGCGATGATCGCCGCCGATTGGGCGATGGCGGCGGGGGCCGCCGCGAAGAAGGCCAGCGCCGCCACGGCCAGGAGGCCGCGCAGATGCAGGCGCCGCTCAGGACCGCGGAGCATGAGAGCTCTTCCTGTCGGTCTGCGGTGAGGCCGGGGCGGCGCCGCCGCGCCCGTGGTCCATCCCGGCCATGTCCATGTCGCCGTCGGGCATCGGGCCCACCTTGGGGTCGTAGACCTCGATCTGCGCCATCATGCCTTTGTCCTCATGCTCGAGGATGTGGCAGTGATACATGAAGCGGCCGACGATCTTCGGATCGGTGAAAGCCAGGCGGATCTTGAGCTCGCCGTGGATCGGCACGTTCACGGTGTCCACCAGTCCGTCGAACGGAATCGGCCTGCCGTTGAGACTTATCACCTGAAACTTGACCTGGTGGATGTGGAAGGTGTGCAGCTCCGCCGAGGCGTTGCGGACCGTCCACTCCTCGACTGAACCAAGCGGCACCTTGAGGTCCACCCGCGTGTGATCGAAGGTCGCGTGATTGATGAAGAACAGGCCGGTGACCGGGTCCTCGGAAAAGATGATGACGCGCTGCGCGTCGATATGGCCGCCTGGAATGGGGGTCGTGGCGGTCCGTGAGACCTCGATCGGACCCAGCGGCGCCGGCGGCGGCTGCGCCGGATCGCGCGCGGACACCATCAGGGCCATGTTCTGGGCCGGGAAGATGTCGCCCACCGGGCCCGTGGAGGTCATCTCCGAAATCAGCTTGTAGGGGCCGGCCGGGCCGGCGGTGACCAGCACGTCGACCCTTTGGCTGGGTCCGAACATCAGCTCCGAAACCCGCTCGGGTTGCACGACGGGCTGCGCGTCACGGCCGACAATGGTGAAGGCGTGGCCCTCGAGCCGGAGGCGGAAGTAGGTGTTCGCGGTCTGGTCGCTGAAACGCCAGAGCTGTGTCTCGCCGGGCTGGATATCAATGCGCGGCATCAGCTGGCCGTTGATGGTCTTGATGTCGCGGTTGAAGGGTTTCGGGACCCGATTGAGATCGCCCTTGGGGTTGGGCGAGAACTCCTTCAGCGCGAACATCCTTTCCCTGAGCGGCTTGGTCGCCGGCACCTGGTCCTGGAAGCCCTCGACCACCAGGGTGCCGCTCAGTCCGCCCATCACCTGGCGCTCCGCAAAGCTGTGGGCATGGGTGTGGAACCAGTAGACCCCGGGCGGGTGGTCCCTGGGGATCGGGATGACGTAATCCCAGGTCTCGCCGGGGCCGACCATGTGCATGGCGTTGTCGCCGTGGCCTTGCGGCGAGACCGCCATGCCGTGGAAGTGCATGTTCGTGGCCTGCGGCAGGTGGTTGACCAGCCGCAGGTGCAGCACGTCGCCCGGCTTCAGACGCAGCACCGGCCCGGCATAGACGCCGTTGTAGGTGGCGCCGTGGATCAGGTCCTTGCCGAGCCTCACCGGCGTCTCGCGCGCTTCCAGGGTGACGTTCAGCTGGCCGTTCTGGCTGCGGTACTCCAGCGGCGTGGTCAGCGGCTCCGTGGCGTCGCGCGCTGATGGATTGATCTGGATGCCCAGGAGGGTGTCGAACTGGCCGGCCGCCGCAGGGCCGCACCCCAAGCCCCCTATCGCCGCCGAAAGCGCCGCCGTCGCCATGGCCCGGCGCACGGCTTTCGGCGCGGCCGAGCCAAGAAGTCCATCGAGAAAGCCACGAGACGCGAGACGCCGCGCACGGCGGAGCCTCAAAGATAGCCAGACCGCACCCGGCAGATCAGCTTCGAGCATCGCGGTGGTCCCTGCGGCGGCGGAACGATCCGAGGAACATGGGTCAGCGCGCGCCTTTCCGCCACTGTCAGAGCGGCCCCTGGCTGAAATCGCCGCCGCGCTCAGCGAACAGGTCGGCGCCTACCCAGGCTCATCCATTCATAAGCAGGACCACCTTTACGCAGTCGCCGCGATGCTGCGCCTCGATGGCCTGGTTGATCTGGTCGAATGGAAAGGTCGTGATCAGCCGGTCGAAGGGCAAACGGCCTTGCAGATAGAGGTCGATCATCTGCGGGATGAAAACGTCGGGATCGCTGTCGCCCTCGATGATGCCCTTGATCGTGTGGCCGAAGGTCATGACCGTGTTCATGTCGCCCGGAACCGGCGTGCCCGGCGGCGAAATGCCGACGATTCCAAACGTCGCATGGGGGGCCAGGCAGGCCATCGTCGCCTGCTGGGTCTCTGGCCGGCCTGTGGTGTCGAAGGCGTAGTCGACGCCGATCGGCAGGATGGCGCGCACCGCGCCGGCGAGGCCTGGGCTCTCGTTGGGGTCGATGGCGTGGGTCGCCCCCAGCTCCATCGCCAGGGTCCTGCGCGCGGCGTGGGGCTCGACCACGATGATGGTCGAACAGCCCTGGACCACGGCGGCCATGACCGCGCTCAGCCCCACCGCGCCGCCACCGAGCACCAGCAGGCTCGAGCCGGCCTCGCAGGCGAGCGAGCGCATGATGGCGCCCGCGCCGGTCTGGATGCCACAGCCAAGGGGGCCGACCAGCTCTAGCGGCGCCTCCTCGGGCACCTTGACCACGTTGCGCTCGTAAGTGAGGGCGTAGGTCGCGAAGGACGACTGGCCGAAGAAGTTGCTGGACAGGGCCTCGCCGCCCGCGGAGATCGCCTTGCTGCCGTCCGTTCGCGCGCCCGTGTAGTTCAGGGCCGGCATGGAGTGGCAGTAGGGCGCGAGGCCCTTCCTGCAGTTGGCGCACTGGCCGCACGAGCGAAAGCTGATGGCCACGCGGTCCCCCCGCGCGACCTTGACGACGTCGGCTCCCACCTTCTCGACCACGCCCGAGCCCTCGTGCCCCAGCACTGCCGGCAACGGAACGATCGCGCCTGCCTGGGCGACGATATCGGTGTGGCAGAGGCCGACGCCCACGATGCGGACCAGGATTTCATCCGGCCGCGGGTCGTCCAGCTGCAGGGTCTCGATGGTGAAGTCGGCGAGCGGTGCGCGCGCCACGGCGGCCTGGACATCCATCTTGCGCCTCCTCGTTCGACGAAGATTTACCCATTCAACTAATTGAATAGTTGAGGTATTGGTGAAGAAAAGCAAGGCGTGGTTGCGCGAAGCGACAATCACCTAAGGGAAACGCGGATGACCAGCCAGACCGTTCGAATTCCGGACAACATCGCGCGTAACCTGGTGGACCCAACGGCCTATGCCGATGACCGCCTTCATCAGGCCTACAGCTGGCTGCGCGCCAACAACCCTCTCGGCCGGGCCGAGATCGAGGGCTTCGATCCGTTCTGGGTCGTCACCCGGCACGCCGATATTCTCGAGATCAGCCGGCAGAACGCGCTGTTCCACAGCGGCGACCGGTCGACCACCCTGATCGATCAAGCCGGCGAGGCGCGCGCCCGGGAAATCACCGGCGGCAGCCCGCACCTGGTGCGCTCACTGGTGCAGATGGACGCGCCCGATCACCCCAAATACCGCGCGCTGACCCAGGCCTGGTTCATGCCGCCCAATCTGAAGGCGCTGGAGGAAAAGATCCGCGTCATCGCCCGGACGGCCGTCGAGCGGATGAGGGCGACCGGCCGTCGCTGCGACTTCGTCGCCGACGTGGCCCTGGCCTATCCCCTGCAGGTGGTCATGAGCATCCTGGGTGTTCCCGAGCACGACGAGCCGCGGATGCTGATGCTCACCCAGCAACTGTTCGGGCCGCAGGACCCGGACACCCAACGCGCCGTCGCCGACCTCGGCGCGGCCGAATACGCCGCGATGATCCAGGCCGTGGTGACCGACTTCACCGCCTATTTCGGAGCGATCAGCGCCGACCGCCGGGCCAACCCGCGTCAGGACCTGGCGAGCGTGATCGCCAACGCCATGATCGACGGGCAGCCGATCTCCGATCTCGAGGCCACCGGCTACTACATCATCGTCGCCACCGCCGGGCACGACACCACGTCGTCCTCCCTGGCCGGGGGCCTGTGGGCGCTGGCCCAGGACCCCGCGCTGCTGGCCAGGATCCAGGCCGATCCGTCCCTGATCCCGGGCCTGGTCGACGAGTGCATTCGCTGGACCACCCCGGTGAAGACCTTCATGCGCTCGGCCACCGAAGACACCGAGATCGGCGGCCGGGCCATCGCCAGCGGCGACTGGATGATGCTTTGCTACGCGTCCGGCAATCGCGACGAGGAGGTCTTTGAGGCCCCCTTCGAGTTCCGGCCCGATCGCAAACCCAATAGACACCTGGCTTTCGGCTACGGCGCGCACCTGTGCCTCGGCCAGCACCTGGCCAAGATGGAGATGCGGATCCTGTTCGAAGAACTCCTGCCTCAGCTGAAGTCAGTCGAGCTGGATGG
>JAQGIX010000017.1 GCA_028290925.1 Phenylobacterium sp.
TCCGGCTCAGGAACCGCTCGTCCTTCTTATGCGGACGCAGGCGGTCGAGGTAGATGTAGACCACTGGCGTGGTCAGGAGCGTGAGCAGCTGGCTCGCGATCAGTCCGCCGATGATGGCGACACCCAGCGGCTGGCGCAGCTCCGAACCCTCGCCGAAGCCGATGGCCAAGGGCAAGGCGCCGAGGCCGGCCGCCAGCGTGGTCATCAGGATCGGCCGGAAGCGCAGCAGGCAGGCCTCACGCACGGCTTCAGCGGCGGAGAGCCCCCGGGAGCGCTCCGCCTCGAGGGCGAAGTCGATGATCAGGATGGCGTTCTTCTTGACGATGCCGATCAGCAGGAAGACCCCGATCAGGGCGATGATCGAGAACTCCATCTTGAACAGCAGCAGCGCGAGCACCGCGCCCACGCCGGCCGAGGGCAGGGTGGAGAGCACGGTGATCGGATGGACCAGGCTCTCGTAGAGCACGCCCAGCACGATGTAGATCGCCACCAGGGCGGCCACCACCAGCACCGGTTCCTGCTTCAGCTGGTCCTGGAAGCTGCGGGCGGTGCCCTGGAATCCGCCGCGCACATTGACCGGCATGGCGATGCGCGCCTCGGCGCCCGCGAAGGCGGCCTGGGCGTCGCTGAGGGATTTCCCGGGGGCCAGGTTGAACGAGATGGTGGCGGCCAGCTCGGCGTCCTGGTGGTTGACGCTGGCCGGGCTCGCCCGCTCGATGAAGCTCGCCAGCGCCGGCAGCGGGATCATCCGCTCCACCGTGGTGCTGACTCCGGTCCCGGTGGCGGAATCGCGCAGGCCCGGGTTGGCGCTGGGCGGCCTGGCGGAGCTCGACGTCGTCGCGGCGCTTGCCGACGTCGGGCTGGCGCCGCTCGCACTGGTCGCGCCACTGACGGTCTGCACCACCGAGCCGCCGATGGCCACAACGCCGCCGCCGCCGGAGCTGCTGACGGTCGCCGCGGTGGGGGTTGAACCGAACGGGCTACCGCCGGTCGTCCCGGCGGTTGAGCCGAACGTGCTGCTGCCCGGGCTGGCGCCGGTCATGGAGCCGGTGGCCGCCGTCTCGTAGGGCGTGCGGGCCGGCGCGGTGGAGACCCCGCTGCTGCCGGTTCCGCTTGCGCGGCTTGGGGTGACGCTGAAGCCGCTGCTGCTACCGGTCGCGCGCGCCGTCGGCGAGGTGATGACGGGCAGGGCGGCGGCGATGGCGGTTCGCGAGGCCGCCAGGGGGGTCGCGCGGGCGACCGGCGGATAGAGGGCCGCGATCGCCGTGGGCATGGTGCGGATCGTGGCGCTGGGCGCGCCGCGGGTCGGCACGTTGACGCTCGCCAGCGCGTTTGGCCCCTGGCCGTAGGGCCGGCCGTTCTCGAGGACCACGCTGTACTGGTTGATGTCCTCGTAGATGGTCGCGATCTGCCGCTGGCCGAAGCTGTCGTAGAGCGCGTTGTCCACGTCACGCGGCGCGACCCCCATCCGCGCGGCGGTATCGCGGTCGATGTTGACGAAGGCCTCCACGCCGTTGTCCTGCACGTCGTTGTCGAGGTCGGTGAGCGTCGGGTCCGCTCGCAGCGCGTCGGTGAGCTTGACGGTCCAGCTGCGCAGGTCGGCGGCGTTGTCGGCCTTCAGGGTGTACTGGTAGAGCGCATTGCCGCCCCGGCCGCCCATGCGGACGTCCTGCTGCGGGTTGAGGAACACCCCCACGCCGGTGACGCGGGAGAGCTGCGGCCGCAGGCGCGCGATCACGTCCTGGCCCTTCACGCCCTTGCGTTCCGACGGCGGCTTGAGGGTGACGGCCAGGAACCCGCCGCCGGCGCGGCCGCCGCCGGTGAAGCCCACCACCGTCTCGACCGCCGGATCGCGGCCGATGATCCGTTGCATCTGCATGAGCTTCTGGCCCATCGCCTGGGCGGAGATGCTCTGGTCGGCGCGCAGGCCGCCGTTCAGCCGCCGGCTTTCCTGCTGCGGGAAGAAACCCTTCGGCACGGCCATGTAGAGATAGACGTTGAGCCCGATCACGGCGGCCAGGATCAACAGGACCAGCGGCTTGTTGCCGAGCGCCCAGTCGAGGCTGCCCTCGTAGGTGACCAGCAGGCGGCTCCAGGCGCGCTCCGCGAGCCGGCCGATGCGACCGGGCTGGCGGCGGCGCACCTCGCGCCCGAGCAGCCAAGCGCACATCATCGGCGTGGTGGTCAGCGAGATCACCAGCGAGATCAGCACGGCGGCCGACAGCGTCACGGCGAACTCCCGGAACAGCCGGCCGACCTGACCCCCCATGAACAGCAAGGGGATGAACACCGCCACCAGGCTGATGCTGATCGAGACGACGGTGAAGCCCACCTCGCGGGCGCCCAGCAGGGCGGCCTGGACGCGGTCCATGCCCGCCTCGAGATGGCGGCTGGTGTTCTCCAGGACCACGATGGCGTCATCGACCACGAAGCCGGTGGCGACGGTCAGCGCCATCAGCGACAGGTTGTTCAGCGAGAAGCCCAGCAGATACATCGCCCCCAGCGTCCCGAGCAGCGAGATGACGGTGGCCACCGCCGGGATCAGGGTCGCCCGCCCGCTACGCAGGAAGGCGCTTACCACCAGCACCACCAGGACGATGGCGATCAGCAGGGTGATCTCGATCTCCCGCAGGGAGGCGCGGATCGAGGTGGTGGAGTCGGCGGCGACCTCCACCTTGATGTCGCCGGGCAGGTCGGCGCGGAGCTGCGGCAGCTCGGCCAGGACGTTGTCGACGGTCCTGATGATGTTGGCGCCGGGCTGCTGGGTCACCAGCACCACGATGGCCGGCTTGGTGTTGAACAGGCCGAGCGTGCGGACGTCCTGCACGCTGTCGGTGACCTGGGCCACGTCCTTCAGCCGCACGGGCGCGCCGTTGCGCCAGGCGATGACCAGCGCCTGATAGTCGGCGGCCGTGTGCCCCAGGGTGTTGGTGTAGATCTGCAGCCGGCGGCCGGGGTCATCGACGGCGCCCTTCGGCCGGTTGGCGCTGGCGGCCTGCACGGCGGCGCGGACGTCCTCGCCGGACAGGCCATAGGCGTTCAGCGCATAGGGCAGGAGCTCGACGCGCACGGCGGGCAGCGACGAGCCGCCGATCTCCACATCGGCGACGCCGGGCACCTGGCTCAGCCGCTGTTGCAGGATGTTGGAGGCGGCGTCGTAGATCTGGCCGGGCGTGCGGGTGGGCGAGGTCAGCGCCAGGATCACCACCGGCTGGGCGGCGGCGCTGCGCTTGCGGTAGGTGGGGTTGCTGCGCAGGTTGATCGGCAGGTCGGCGCGGGCGGCGTTGATCGCGGCCTGCACCTCGCGCCCGGCGGCGTCGATGTTCTTGGAGAGGTCGAACTGCAGGGAGACCTGCGTCGAGCCGGTGGAGCTGGATGAGGTGATCTCGTTGAGCCCGGAGATGGTGCTGAGCCGCCGCTCCAGCGGCGTGGCGACGCTGGAGGCCATGTTGGTCGGGCTCGCCCCGGCCAGGTTGGCGCTCACCTCGATCGCCGGATAGTCGACGTTGGGCAGCGGCGCGATCGGCAGGACGAAGAAGGCCGCGATCCCCGCCAGCGCCAGACCGGCTGTCAAGAGGATGGTGGCGATCGGCCGGCGGATGAAGAGCGCCGAGAGGTTCACGTGGCCGGCTCCGGATCCGGCTCGCCGGCCGCCGCGCCGGTCGGGCGCTTGCGCGGCTGCAGGCGGTCGAAGGCGAGGTAGATCACCGGGGTGGTGAAGACGGTGAGCAGCTGGCTGACGATCAGGCCGCCGAAGATGGCGACGCCCAGCGGCCGGCGCAGCTCGGCGCCTTCGCCGAGCCCGATCATCAGCGGCACGGCGGCGAACAGCGCGGCCATGGTGGTCATCAGGATCGGCCGGAAACGCAGCAGGGCGGCCTCGTGGATCGCCTCGCGCGGGCTCTTGCCGCCCTCCCGCTCGGCGTCTATGGCGAAGTCGATCATCATGATCGCGTTCTTCTTCACGATGCCGATCAAGAGGATGATGCCGATGATGGCGATCACGCTCAGGTCATGGCCGGTGATGATCAGGGCGAGCAGGGCGCCGACCCCGGCCGAGGGCAGGGTCGACAGGATGGTCAGCGGGTGGACGTAGCTCTCGTAGAGCACCCCCAGCACGATGTAGACGCAGACCACCGCCGCCAGGATCAGCCACAGCTCGTTTGAGAGCGAGTTCTCGTAGGCCCCGGCCGCGCCGAGGAAGTTCATCGAGACCGACGACGGCAGGCCCAGGTCCTTGGTCGCGCCCCGGATCGCGCTGACCGCCGAGCCCAGGGAGACGCCCGGCGCGGTGTCGAAGCCGATGGTGGCCGCCGGGAACTGGCCGACATGGGTCACCTGCAACGGCGCTGGCTGTTCGCGGATGGTGGCGATCGCCGAGAGCGGCGTGGGCTGGCCGCCGGTGGTCGGGATCTGCAGCTGGCCGAGGCCCTCGGGCGTGGTGGCCAGCCCCGGCTGGGCCTCCAGGATCACCCGGTACTGGTTGGTCTCGGTGAAGATGGTCGAGACGATCCGCTGCCCGAAGGCGGAATAGAGGGCGTCGTCCACCGCCGAGGCGCCGATCCCGAGCCTGGCGGCGGTGTCCCGGTCCACGTCGATGAGGATCGCCGGCGCGGTGGCCTGGGCGTCGGTGGTGACGTTGCTCAGCGGCTTGAGCGTGGCGAGCTTGGCGGTGAGCCGGCCGGCCCAGTCCTTCACCAGCTGCGTATCCGAGCCCTCCAGCGACAGGCGGTACTGGGTCGGCCCGGTCTGGGCGTCGATGGTCAGGTCCTGGGTGGGCTGCAGGTAGAGGACCATGCCCGGCACGCGGGCGGCGGCGTCCTTCAGACGCTGCATCACCTTGTCCTGCGAGCCGTGGCCGGACTTCAGGTTAATCAGCATCTGGCCGGTGTTAAGCATGGCGTTGGTCGAGGCGTCGACGCCCACCAGCGAGCTCAGGGACGCGACCGCCGGGTCCTTGAGGATCTCGGTCGCCACCTGTTGCTGCATCTGGCTCATGCGCGAGAAGGAGATGTCGCGCGCAGCCTCGGTGCGCGCCTGCAGCTGGCCGGTATCCTGGGTCGGGAACAGGCCCTTGGGGATCAGGATGTAGAGCAGAACGGTGAGCGCCAGCGTCGCCACGGCGACGATCAGGGTCTGGCGCTGCCGGTCCAGAACCCAGATCAGCGCCCCGTCGTAGCGGTGGAGCAGGCGGTCGAACAACGCCTTGGAGCGCCGGCCGATCTCCCCGCCCTCGGTCTGGGCGCCCGGCTTCAGCCAGCGCGCCGCCAGCATGGGCGTCAGGGTCAGCGACACCACCGCGGAGATCAGGATGGTGATCGCCAAGGTCACCGCGAACTCGCGGAACAGGCGGCCCACCACCTCCTGCATGAACAGCAGCGGGATCAGCACCGCGATCAGCGACAAGGTCAGCGATATGATCGTGAAGCCGATCTGCTTGGCGCCGCTGAGCGCCGCCTGGAACGGCGCCTCGCCCTCCTCGATGTGCCGGGAGATGTTCTCCAGCATGACGATGGCGTCGTCGACCACGAAGCCGGTGGCGATGGTCAGCGCCATGAGGCTCAGGTTGTTGAGGCTGTAGCCCAGCAGGTAGGTCACGCCGAGCGTACCGACCAGGGAGACCGGCACCGCCAGCGAGGCGATCGCGGTGGCGCGCAGGCTGTGCAGGAACAGGAAGATCACCGCCACCACCAGGGCGACGGCCAGGAACAGCTCCAGCTCCACGTGCTGGACGCTGGCGCGGATGCCGGTGGTGCGATCGGAGAGCACCGACACCTTGACCGACGGCGGCAGACCGGCGGTCAGCGTCGGCAGCTGGGTCTTGATGGCGTTGACGGTCTGGATGACGTTGGCGCCGGGCTGGCGCTGGATGTTGACGATGATCGCCGGCGTCAGGTTCGCCCAGGCGGCGAGGCGCACGTTCTCGGCGCTGTCCACCACCTGGCCGATGTCCGACAGTCGGATCGCCGAGCCGTTTCTATAGCCGACGACCAGGCTCTTGTAGTCCTGGGCCGAGAGCAGCTGGTCGTTGGCATTGATGGCGTAGGCGCGCAGCGGCCCGTCGATCGAGCCCTTGGCCGCGTTGGCGTTGGCGTTGGTGATGGCGGTCCGCACGGTGTCCAGGCCGAGGCCGCGGGAGGCCAGCGCCTGGGTGTCCACCTGGACGCGCACCGCCGGCCGCTGGCCGCCGCTCAGGGAGACCAGGCCGACGCCTGGCGCCTGGCTGATCTTCTGGGCGAGCTGGGTGTTGACGAGGTTCTGCACCTCGGTGAGCGGCACGGTGTCGGAGGTGATGGCCAGCGTCAGGATCGGCGCGTCGGCGGGGTTGACCTTGGCGTAGATCGGCGGGGCCGGGAGGTCGACGGGCAACAGGGCGCCGCCGGCGTTGATCGCCGCCTGCACCTCCTGCTCGGCCACATCCAGGTTCACCGTCAGGTCGAACTGCAGGGTGACGACGGAGGCCCCGGCGGAGCTCACCGCGCTCATCCGCGAGAGGCCGGACATCTGGCCGAACTGCCGCTCCAGCGGCGCGGTCACCGTCTGGGCCATGACGTCGGGGCTCGCGCCCGGATAGAGGGTCTGCACCTGGATGGTCGGGTAATCGACCTGCGGCAGGGCGGAGAGCGGCATCAGCCGCAGGCCCATCAAGCCGGCGAGCACGATCGCCACCATCAGCAGCGAGGTCGCGATCGGCCGCAGGATGAACGGCCGCGAGGGGCCGCCGCCTTCCGGGACGGCGTTTCTCGGCGGCTCGCCCGGCGGCCGCATATCCTCGTCGGGGCGCGCCGACATCAGCCCGGCCCGCCACCGCCCGACCCGCCGCCCGGCCCGCGGCGGGGCATCCTGGCCATGGCCCCCTGGCAGGCCGCGCTCGCCTTGTCGGCGTTCTGGCGCAGACACATGAAGGCCTCGCGGCCCTGCTGGCCCGCGCAGAGCTTTTGCAGGTCCGCGCCGCAGGCCTGGGTCACGGCCGCGCGGGCCGCCTGCATCTCAGGCGAGCCGCCCTGGCCCGCGGGCGCCTGGCCGGGCTGTCCGGCAGGCA
>JAQGIX010000022.1 GCA_028290925.1 Phenylobacterium sp.
TCATGCCGGCCACCCCGGTGCTGTCCAACGGCGGCGCGGGGCGCGGCCTGCCGATCTCCTGCTTCCTCAACGCAGTCAGCGACAGTCTCGACGGCATCGTGGGCGCCTGGAACGAGAACGTCTGGCTGGCGGCCAACGGCGGCGGCATCGGCACCTATTGGGGCGGCGTCCGCTCCATCGGCGAGAAGGTCAAGGGCCAGGGCCAGACCAGCGGCATCATCCCCTTCATCCGGGTGATGGACTCGCTCACGCTGGCCATCAGCCAGGGCTCGCTGCGGCGCGGCTCGGCGGCGGTCTATCTCGACGTGCACCATCCGGAGATCGAGGAGTTCCTCGAGATCCGCAAGCCCACCGGCGACTTCAACCGCAAGTCGCTCAACCTGCACCACGGCATCTCGATCAGCGACGAGTTCATGGAGGCGGTGCGCGACGGCGCCATGTTCGGCCTGCGCTCGCCCAAGACCGGCGAGGTGGTCCGCGAGGTTGACGCCCGCAGCCTGTGGCAGAAGATCCTCGAGATCCGCCTGCAGACCGGCGAGCCCTACCTGATCTTCGCCGACACCGTGAACCGGGCCATGCCGCAGCACCAGCGCGAGCTCGGCCTGAAGGTCCGCCAGTCGAACCTCTGCTCGGAGATCATGCTGCACACCGGCAAGGATCACCTGGGCGTCGAGCGCACCGCGGTCTGCTGCCTCTCCTCGGTCAACGCCGAGAAGTTCCTCGAGTGGCGCGACCACCCGACCTTCATCGAGGACGTCATGCGCTTCCTCGACAACGTGCTGGAGGACTTCATCCAGCGCGCCCCGCCGGAGATGGCCAACGCCGTCTACGCCGCCACCCGCGAGCGGTCGGTGGGCCTGGGCCTGATGGGCTTCCACACCTTCCTGCAGAGCCAGAACGTGCCCTTCGAGAGCGCGCTGGCGAAGTCGTGGAACATGCGCCTGTTCAAGACCCTGCGCCGCCAGTGTGACGCGGCCTCCCGCACGCTCGCCGCCGAGCGCGGGCCCTGCCCGGACGCCGCCGAGCGCGGCGTCATGGAGCGGTTCTCCCACAAGCTGGCCATCGCGCCGACCGCCTCGATCTCGATCATCTGCGGCGGGACGTCGGCCGGCATCGAGCCGATCCCGGCCAACATCTACAGCCACAAGACGCTCTCGGGGACCTTCGCGGTGAAGAACCCCTACCTGGAGCGCCTGCTCGACCAGACCGGCCACAACACCCCGGCCATCTGGGACTCGATCCTCGCCAACGAAGGCTCCGTCCAGCACCTCGACTGCCTCAGCCAGGACGACAAGGACGTCTACAAGACGGCCTTCGAGATCGACCAGCGCTGGGTGATCGAGCTGGCCGCCGACCGCACCCCCGACATCTGCCAGTCGCAGTCGATCAACGTCTTCCTGGCCGGCGACGTCGACCAGTGGGACCTGCACATGCTGCACTCGATGGCCTGGGAGCGGGGCTGCAAGAGCCTCTACTACCTGCGCTCCAAGTCGGTGCAGCGGGCCGCCCACGCCGGCGGCGAGGACGCCGCGATCGTGATCGACACCGGTCCGTCGGAGAAGACCGACTACGAGGAATGCCTGGCCTGCCAGTAACCTCAACCGGACTGCCGCATTTCTCTTGCGAGGCGAATCTAGACTGGACTCGCAGGCCCGCGGCGCCTGCGGTTGAGGCATACCCCGCCTAACAAACGATATTTCCTTAGCCGCGGGAACCGTATTTCAGTTTGCGACTTAGCGTGTTCGTGGAATTGTACGGTGCAACCGCGCTATACAAGCCGCGGGCTGGGAGTAACGTTTGATGAGGCGGGTGGCTATTCTGGCCGTCGTCCTGGGATGTGGCGCATCAGGCGCCGCATACGCCGGGCAACCGCCGGGGGCGCAGCCCTCGGCCGAGCTCCTCGCCCAAGCCGCCTTCCTGCCCAAGGCCGCCCCCGACAACGATCCCATCGGCCATCTCCTCGACCATGACGGCTACGCCCCCGGCGCGGGCCTGGTGAACTGGCGCTCCGGCGAGACGCCGCTGTTCGACAGCAAGGCCTCCCTGCGCATCCGCGAGGGCTCGCTGTCCGGCGGCCCGGGCGAGCTGCCGCTGTCGCACCGCGCCGACATCAACCCGAAATCCTACGAGGTCGCGCTGATCCGCAATTGGCCGGGCGCGCTCAGCTTCGATTCCGGCCGCCTGGCGGTGGACATCTCGCCCCACGCGGGCCTCGGGGTGATCGGCGGCGACGGCGCCGGCGGAACCTCGGCCGAGGCCGGCGCGACCGTGCAGCTCTCCAAGAGCGACATGGCGGCGGCGCGGCTGAAGGACCTGGGCGTTCTCGACGGCTCGTCCTTCGGCGACCGCGGCCGCTGGTACCTGTTCGCCGCGGCCAGCGGCCGGGCGGTCGGCATGAACATGCTGCGCGGCGACGCCGGCTGGAACCGCGCCGGCTGGAGCACCGATCCGACCAGCAAGCTGGTGGGCGACACCCAGATCGGCGTCGGCTGGCGCAAGGGCGCCATGCAGACCTCGGTGGGCTTCGTGCACCGCTCGGTGAAGGGCCAGCACATGATGTACGGCGTCGACCCCAAGTCCGACTCCATGGTCGCCTTCTCGCTGTCGATCCGCCCGCGGCGCTAGCCCGCTTCGGGCCGCTACCCCTCCCAGCCTTCCCGGAACGGCATGCGCTCGGCCCACAGCCCGGCCAGCCGCGGCTCGGCGTCCACGGCGCGCACCACCTCGGCCAGGTTCGGCGCGGCGGCGTAGAAGCCCTTGCGCCGCGGCTCCCAGCGCGACAGCACCGCCAGATAGACGTCCAGGACCGAGATCTCGTCGCCCAGCAGGAAGCGGCCGGCCGGCTGCACCTGCTCGCCCATGATCCGCCAGCAGTCGCCAATCCGTGCTTCGAGACGCGCCTTGGCCAGGTCCTGGACCGCGGGCTGGTCGGCGATGCGGCCCGGCACGTCGAGCAGCCAGAACAGCGAATAGACCTGGGCGGCCGCGAAGCTCATCCAGCGCAGGAACCGCGGCCGCAGAGGCGAATCCCACGCCGGCGACAGCCCCGATCCCGGATGGCTGTCGGCCAGGTGGATCAGGATCGCCGCGCTCTCGGTCATCAGCTCGCCGGAGGGCAGGACGAGCGCCGGGATCTGCCGCATCGGGTTGACGCGCGCCATCTCCTCGCCGGTGATCTCCGCCAGCGAGGCCCGGTCGACCAGCCGCCAGGGCGCGCCGATCAGCGTCAGCGCCGCCTCGATCGCCACCGAGCCCGAGCCCTTGGCGCCATAGACGACATAGTCTCCGCTCATGGGTTATCCCCTGCTTGTTCACAACATCTTGGGTCGGGACCTTAACTTCGCGCTAGATGTTGTCTGGTTGGCTGATACGCTTATCTACGCAAATCCGCCGCCTTCCGAGTCCAGAGGCCACGTCCGTGTCCACCCCGCCCGCCAAATCCACCCTCCGCAGCCTGCCCGGCCTGCTCACCCCGTCGTTCGCCTACAAGCCGTTCCGCTACCCGTGGGCCTACGAGTTCTGGAAGAAGCAACAGCAGGTCCACTGGATGCCGGAGGAGATCCCGCTCGGCGAGGACTGCAAGGACTGGGCGACCAAGCTCAACGACCGCGAACGCAACCTGCTCACCCAGATCTTCCGCTTCTTCACCCAGTCGGACGTCGAGGTGAACGACAACTACATGGAGCGCTACGCCCGCGTCTTCAAACCCACCGAAGTGAAGATGATGCTGGCGGCCTTCTCCAACATGGAGACCATCCACATCGCCGCCTACGCCCTGCTGCTCGAGACCATCGGCATGCCGGACGCGGAGTTCACCGCCTTCCTCGACTACCAGGCCATGCGCGACAAGCATGACTACATGCAGCAGTTCGGCGTCGAGACGAACGCCGACATCGCCCGCACGCTGGCCATGTTCGGCGGCTTCACCGAGGGCCTGCAGCTGTTCGCCAGCTTCGCCATGCTGATGAACTTCCCGCGCCACAACAAGATGAAGGGCATGGGCCAGA
>JAQGIX010000042.1 GCA_028290925.1 Phenylobacterium sp.
GTGAGCGCGCGGGTCTCGGCGATCGCGGCGCGCACGGCGGCCGGCGGATGCCAGGAGAGCGCCAGCATGCCCAGGCCGCCGGCGCCGGAGACGGCCGCCGCCAGGGCCGGGCAGCTCGCGCCGCCCATCGGGGCCTGGACGATCGGTTCGGCGATGCCGAGGCGCTCGGTGAGGGCGGTGCGCACCGATCTTCCGCTCAGGCCGGCTCGGCGAGGCGGGCGCCCTCGAGGAAGCCCACCAGCGCGGCGTTGAAGGCGGCCGGATTGTCGATGTTGGCGGCATGGCCGGCGTTCGGGACGATGGCCTTCTTCGCGCCGGGAATCTTGGCGGCCATGTAGTCCGAGGCCGCCAGGAACGGGGTGTCGTTCTCGCCGATGATGACGATGGCGGGGACGCCGATCCCGGGCAGGCTTTCGATCACCCGGGCGTCGCGCTGGGTCAGCATGCCGCGGGCGGCGTGGGCCAGACCCGTGGCGTCGCGGTGGCTGGCGGCGCGGACTTCGGCGCCGGCGCGGGAGAGGTCGCCCAGGCCCTCGGCCTCGTAGCGCCCGGCGCGGGCCATGGCGTTGGCGTTCCAGCCGTCGCGGGCCTGGTCGTTCTTGTAGCCGGGGCCGGTGTCGATGATCAGCAGGGCCCGCGTGCGCTCAGGATGGGCGCGGTGGAAGGCGAGGCTCATGTAGCCGCCGAGCGACAGGCCGCCGATCACCGCGTCCTTGGCCCCGACGGCGTCGAGCAGGGCCGCCATGTCGGCGACGGTGGCCGCTTCCGAATAGGCGGACGGGTCGGCGGGATAGTCGGTGCGGCCGTGGCCGCGCATGTCCCAGGTGACGACGGTGAAGTGCGGCGAGAGCGCCGCGAGCTGTCCGGCCCACATCTCGGCCGTCGCGGAGAAGCCGTGGGTCAGCAGCAGGGCCGGGCCCTGGCCATGGACCTCGTAATAGATCTGGACGCCGTCACGATCGAGCTTGGGCATGGGCTTCCTCCGCGGCCCTTCTGCGGGCCTTGGAGGCAGAATGGCGCCCCGCGCCGCGATGGGCCAGCCGCGGTTCAGCGGGACTGGAAGCTCAGCCGGCGCGGCGCAGGCGGAAGGCGGGCTGGGAGACGCCGGCCGCGCGGGTGACGGCGGCGATCAGGCCCTGGACCATCACCGGCTTGGGCACGAAGCCCGTGAAGCCGAGCGCCAGGTATTCCGACGGCTCGCGAGAGAGGATGTCGGCGGTGAGCGCGATCACCGGGGTGTTGCGGTCGGCGCCGGGACGTTCGCGGATCCGCTTCATGACCTCGATGCCGCTCATCTCGGGCATGTGGATGTCCATGAGCACGACGTCGAACGCCTGGCGCGACATGGCCTCCAGCGCCTCGGGCCCGGAGAGGGCCTTGACCCCGCGGTGGCCAAAGGCGGCGAGGATCTCCTCGACGACCCTGAGGTTCACCGGGTCGTCGTCCACGTGCAGGACGCACAGCGCCCGCTCGGGTTTGGTGTTGAACTCGGACACTTAGTTACTCCGCCAACCCCCGGGCCGTCTAAGTGCGGACGCCCGGCTTGCAGCCTTACCGTGGCGCCAGAACGCTAAAGTAAGGCTGACAGATAGGGCTAATGGCCGTTAACCGGCGGATTCCCACGGATTTACAAGGCGCCGCGCCGATCGGGGCCGGCCGGCGGGGGCCGTTCAGGGTTAAGGCCCTTGGCTCAGCCGCTCTCGACCAGCACCCGGGCCCCGCGGCGCAGGACGATCCGGCGGCCGAGGTGCTCGGACAGGGCGGCGGCGAAGATGGCGCGGCCCAGCATGGCGCTGGCGGCGCGGCCGATGATCCGCTCCGGCTCGCTGCGCGGCAGGTTCCAGAGCTCGACGGCGTAGGGCAGGCGCGCGCCGGCCGCGGGCGCCGGCATGGCAACGATCTTGGAGTCGTCCTCCCCCTTGATCATCGCTGCGCCGGTGTCCTCCTCAGTGGGTCTTGCCGGTCCAGCGGCTGATCACCGTGGACTTGTGGCGCAGGGTGATGGCGCGGCCGGGATACTCGCGGGCGGCCGCGAAATAGGCGGCGTAGCCGATCGACGCGCTGAGGCTGACGGCGACCACCTGTTCGACGAACTTCCCGCCGTCGTCCCAGACCTCGACCTTGTAGGGCAGGTCCTCGCCGTCCAGTGGGAACTCGCCGCAAGGCGAAGGCGTTTTTGCGTTTTCATCCGGCGGGTCGTCGGGGGGACGAAACTGGTGTGCTCCCAAACCCATGCGGTCTCCCTCGCGCATCCGGCTGCATCCTCCCCACACGCCAAGAGCGAGTCAATTCGGGTAACGGCCGTTGTTCGGAAAAGTGTGGGGGGGTAAATTGCCATGAGTAGTCGGGGAGCCCTTGGGGCGGCGTATCTGCATGGATGACATCGGCCACCACGACCGTGCCCTGCAGCTGCTCGTGGATTCCACCAGCGACTACGCCATCTACATGCTCGATCTGGAGGGCCGCGTCGTCACCTGGAACCGTGGCGCCGAGCGACTGAAGGGCTATTCTCTGGCGGAGATCGAGGGCCAGTCCTTCGAACGCTTCTTCACGCTGGAGGACCGGCGCAGGGGCGCGCCCGGGAAGCTGCTCGAACAGGCGCGCGCCGAGGGCCGGGTGGAGAGCCAGGGCTGGCGGCTGCGCAAGGACGGCAGCCGGTTCTGGGCGCTTGCGACGCTGCACGCGGTGCGTGACGAGGTCGGGACGCTGATCGGTTTCGCCAAGATCACCCGGGACATGACCGCCGCGCACGAGGCGCAGCTGGCGCTGGCCAACAGCGAGCAGCGGTTCCGCCTGCTGGTCGATGGCGTGATCGACTACGCGATCTACATGCTCGACGTGAACGGCACGATCATCAACTGGAACAAGGGCGCCGAGCGCATCAAGGGCTATCGCAGCGACGAGGTGATCGGTCGCCATTTCGGCATGTTCTATTCCCCGGAGGACCGCCAGGCCGGGGCGCCGGGACGAGCCCTGACCATCGCCCTCGAAGAGGGACGTTTCGAGTCCGAAGGCTGGCGCGTGCGCAAGGACGGCGCGCGCTTCTGGGCCTCGGCGGTGATCGACGCGGTGCAGGACGACGACGGCCGGCATATCGGCTTCGCCAAGGTCACCCGCGACATCACCGAGCGACGGGCCGCCGAGGACGCGCTGGCCGAGAGCGAGCGGCAGTTGCGGCTGCTGATCGCCGGCGTCGTGGACTACGCGCTCTACATGCTCGACCCGAACGGCGTCGTGACCAGCTGGAACGCCGGCGCCGAGCACATCAAGGGCTACACCGCCGACGAGGTCCTGGGGCAGCACTTCTCGCGCTTCTACATGGACGCCGACCGCGCGGCCGGCGTGCCGATGCGGGCCCTGCAGACCGCCGCCGAAACCGGACGCTACGAGTCCGAGGGCTGGCGGGTGCGCAAGGACGGGTCCTTGCTGTGGGCGAGCGTCGTGATGGACGCCATTCGTGACGAGGGCGGCCAGCTCATCGGCTACGCCAAGATCACGCGCGACATCACCGACAAGCGCAACGCCCAGCTGGAGCTGCAACGGGCGCACGACCAACTCGCCCAGGCGCAGAAGATGGAGGCGCTGGGCCAGCTGACCGGCGGGGTGGCGCACGACTTCAACAACCTGCTGATGGTGGTGAGCGGCCAGGCGCAACTGCTGCGCAGGCGGCTGGCCGACGATCCGCAGGGGCTGCGGGCGCTGGACGCCATCGAGACCTCCGCCCGGCGCGGCGAGGACCTGACGCGCCATCTGCTGTCGTTCGCGCGGCGCCAGAGGCTGCATCCGGTCTCGGTGGCGCTGAACGACCGGATCAACGGGCTGAAGGAGCTGCTGTCGGCGAGCCTGCCCGCCAGCGTCCGGATGGCCATCGACCTGCCCAAGAAGCTGTGGCCGGTGGAGACCGACGTGAGCGAGTTGGAACTCACGCTCCTGAACCTGACGGTGAACGCCCGCGACGCCATGCCGAACGGCGGCGTGCTGACCATCACGGCGGAGAACGTCACCCTGACGCCCGGCGAGGGGCCGACGGACCTGGACGGCGAGTTCGTCGCGCTCACCATCGCCGACACCGGGGTCGGCATTCCGGCCGACATCCTGACCCGCGTGTTCGACCCGTTCTTCACCACCAAGGAGGTGAGCAAGGGCACCGGCCTTGGCCTTTCCCAGGTCTATGGCTTCGCCCGGCAGTCGGGGGGCCGGGTGACCGTGGCGAGCGAGCTGGGCCGCGGAGCGACCTTCACCCTCTATCTGCCGAAGGCGAAGAGCGCGCCAAAGGCGGCCTTGGTGGAGGCGCCCGCAGAGATGGCCTCGGGCGCCTTCGTCCTTCTGGTCGAGGACAATCCGGAGGTGGCCGAGGTGGCCGCCGGCATGCTGGAGCAACTGGGCCATAAGGTGCGGCTTGCGGCCAGCGCGCAGGCCGCGCTGTCGGCCCTCGAAGCGGACAAGACCTTCGATCTGGTGTTCAGCGACATCGTGATGGCTGGCGAGATGGATGGCGTGGGCTTGGCGCGTCGACTCCACGAGGACATGCCGCGGCTGCCGGTGCTGCTGGCCACCGGCTACAGCCAAGCGGCGGAGCGGATCGGCGACGAATTCCCGATCCTGCGCAAGCCCTACAGCATGAACGAGCTCGGCCAGGCGCTGACCGCCGTGCTCGGCAAGGCCAAGAGCGACGGCAAGCTGGTGCAGATCGACATCGCCCGCCGCGCGCGTTTAGGCCAGCACGACCGCTAGGCTCATCGCCTTGAGCCCAGCGCCGGGGCGCGGCGGCGCTATGGCTGAAACCCCGCGATGAGAGCCTGGAGCTCCGGCTCGTCGACCAGGCCGGCGGCCTCAGCGACCGAGATCCACAGCTTCTCGCGCAGGGGCTTCTCCGGCCAGTCCTCAAGCTCGTGGAGCACCTCGAGCGCGTAGACGGAGACGCGGACCCGCTGCGGCCGGCCGCTCTTCAACAGCTTCTGGTAGCGGTAGTGGCCGAGCGGCGTCCCAGCCACGGCCCCGCCGGCGCCGGTCTCTTCGAGCGCCTCGCGGGCGACGGCCGCCGCGGCGGCCTCGCCCTTCTTGCCCCAGCCCTTGGGGATCACCCAGC
>JAQGIX010000093.1 GCA_028290925.1 Phenylobacterium sp.
CACCGGAAGATCGGCCGGGCCATGGACCTGTTCCACATGCAGGAAGAGGCCAAGGGGATGATCTTCTGGCACCCCAAGGGCTGGACGCTCTACCGCACGGTCGAGGCCTATATGCGCCGCCGGCTCGACGCCGACGGCTATGTGGAGGTCAAGGCGCCCCAGATCATGGACCGGGAGCTGTGGGAGCGGTCGGGGCACTGGCAGAAGTTCGGCCAGAACATGTTCACGTGCGAAACGACGGAAGGTGAAGTCCTCGCCGTGAAACCCATGAATTGTCCGGGGCACGTGCAGATCTTCAACCATGGCCAGAAGAGCTATCGCGACCTGCCGCTCAGGATGGCGGAGTTCGGCGCCTGCCACCGCTATGAGCCGTCGGGCGCCCTGCACGGCATCTTCCGGGTGCGGGCCTTCACCCAGGATGACGCGCACATCTTCTGCCGCGAGGACCAGATCGAGGCGGAATCGACGAAGTTCATCCGGCTCCTGGAGACCGTCTATCGGGATTGCGGGTTGGAACTGCACGCGGTGAAGCTCGCGCTCCGCCCCGAGCTGAGGTTCGGCACGGACGAGGTCTGGGACATCGCCGAGGCCAAGCTGGAGCGGGCGGCGAAGAACGCCGGCATCGCCGAGGTCGAGCTGCTGCCCGGCGAGGGCGCCTTCTATGGCCCGAAGCTGGAGTTCCACCTGCGCGACGCCATCGGCCGCACCTGGCAGAGCGGCACCCTGCAGCACGACTATGTGCTGCCCGAGCGGTTGGACGCCGAATATGTCGCCGAGGACGGCTCCAAGCAGCGGCCCGTGATGCTGCACCGGGCGATCTGCGGCTCGATGGAGCGGTTCATCGGGGTGATGATCGAGAACTTCGCCGGCGCCTTCCCGCTCTGGCTGGCGCCGGTGCAGGTGGTGGTGGCGACGATCACCTCGGACGCCGACGAGTACGCCCTCGAGGTGGCGGCGGCGCTGAAGGCCAAGGGCCTGCGGGTCGAGACCGACCTGCGCAACGAGAAGGTCGGCTACAAGGTGCGCGAGCACAGCCTCGCCAAGGTCCCGGTGATCGCCGTGGTCGGCCGCCGCGAGGCGGAAGAGAAGAAGGTGGCGCTGCGGCGCCTGGGGTCCGATCAACAACAGGTTGTAGGGCTCGATAACGCAGCGATGGCGCTTGCCTTGGAGGCGACTCCGCCTGATCTTGCGCGGAACACCGGCCTCGGCGCGCCGGTTGGGGACGCGGTAGGGGTATTGGAGGCTGGATGAACGGCATCGCCGCGGCCATCGTCGCCGCCGAGCCTGTCGAAACACCGGACTTCCTGAGCGCGCGCCGCCGCGTCTCGGTGGTCATGGTCGTGTACATGACCGGCGAGGCTCTGGAGCACAGCGTCGAGTGCGTGCTGCGCGACCCGCTGGTGGACGAGCTGGTGATCGTCGACAACGGCTCGAGCGACGGCGAGGCCCTGGCGCTGCGGCGGCTGGCGGC
This sequence comes from Phenylobacterium sp., assembly GCA_028290925.1. GTDB lineage: Bacteria > Pseudomonadota > Alphaproteobacteria > Caulobacterales > Caulobacteraceae > Phenylobacterium. The sequence continues at coordinate 1,472 of JAQGIX010000093.1, forward strand.
CCGCGACCGCCGGGTGGTGCTGCTGGCCGGCCACGGCAATGTCGGATTCTCGCGGGGCGCGAACCTGGGCGCGCGGCGGGCGAGCGGCGAGGTGCTGGTGTTCCTCAATCCCGACGCCTTCCTGCAGGGCGGCTGCGTCGCCGAGCTGGTGCGCGAGATCGAGGGCCGGCCCGTGCCCTGCATCATCGGCGGCCGGGTGCTGAACCCCGATCATACCGAGCAGCGCGGCGCGCGGCGCGGCGAGATCACCCTGATGAGCGCGCTGTTGTCGCTGAGCGGCCTGGCCGGGCGGGTGCGCGCCTGGCGGCGCTACGAGGTGCACTGGGAGGACCAGGCGCTGCCCGAGCGCGCGGCGCCGACGCCGACCATCTCCGGCGCCTGCTTCTGCATGCGGCGCGAGGACTTCGAGGCCGTGCAGGGCTTCGACGAAGGCTTTTTCCTGCACGTCGAGGACGTGGACCTCTGCTGGCGGGTGCGCCGGCAGGGCGGGGCGGTGCTGTTCCACCCCAAGGCGGAGGTGATCCACCTGGGCCATACCAGCCAGACCAGCCCCTTGCGGGTCGAGTTCTACAAGGGCCTGGGCCTGGCGCGGTTCTTCCGCAAGCGGGCCGGCGGGCCCGGCGCGACGGCGCTGGCCTGGCTGCTCTCGCCCCTGATCATCTGCACGGCGGTGGCCCGGCCGGTGCTCTGGCGGCTGACCGGACGGGCGGCCTAGGCTTTCATCCGAGTGGATATCACGCGCTCTGGGCGCTCTGGGCCTTCGGGAACCCGCCCGCGCGGCTGACCGCGGCGGTCGGCGCCTTGCCGAGCAGGTCGGAGACCCACCTGGCCGTCGCGATCAGGGCGTCGAGGTCATAGCCGGTCGAATAGCCCGCCCGTTCCAGCATGTAGACCAGGTCCTCGGTGCCGATGTTGCCGGTGGCGTCCGGCGCGAAGGGACAGCCGCCCAGGCCGCCGCAGCTGGCGTCCAGCACCTCGACGCCGGCCTCGAGGCTGGCGAAGGCGTTGGCCAGGCCGGTGTTGCGGGTGTCGTGGAAATGCATGCGGAGCGGCACGTGCGGGGCGGCCTCGCGGGTGGCCTCGACGCGCTTCCGGACCAGCCAGGGATCGGCGACCCCGATGGTGTCGGCCAGCGCCAGCTCGTCCACCTTGGCCTCGGCCGCGGCGCGGACGATCTTCAGCACCTGCTCTTCGCTGACTTCGCCGTCGAACGGGCAGCCGAAGGCCAC
>JAQGIX010000097.1 GCA_028290925.1 Phenylobacterium sp.
GAAGAAGCCCTCGGCCTGGTCGAAGGCCTTAAGGCGGTAGGCGGCGAGGCCGGCGATGAACCGCTCGCCGGCGGCGGGCGCAAGCTCCAGGGCGCGGCGCAGGTCGCCGGCGTAGAAGGCCTCGCGGGCCTTCTGGGCGCGCTCGGAGACGGGCGGGCCGGCGGCGTGGGCGGGATCGGCGCCGATCAGCAGGGTGGGCTGCGGCGGGTCGGCGGCCTCGGCCGGCTTGCGCTTCGAGGCGAGGGCGAAAATCCGGTCGGCGACCGGCAGGTCGCGGAACTTGGCCAGCCACTCCGACAGCTCGTCGAAGGCCGCCTTGTGCGCCGTCGGGTGCATCAGCTGGCGGAACGAGAGGTAGCCCAGCAGCGAGCGGTCCGTGATCGCCGCGGCCTGCATCTGGGCGTCGATGAAGTCGCCGCGATCGACGTCCTGGAAGGCCGCCACATAGCGATCGGCGTCGTCCGAGGTCATGGCGTGGGGGGTGTCGGCCTCGGCGTGAGCGGCCATGGCGGCTGCGCAGACCAGGACCGCTGTCCCGACCTGCAGGCGCTTCTTCAGCGTCATGCCGGCTCCCGCGTTCCCCGGACCCCGACCGGTCCGCGGGCTACTCTCGAAGTCCCCGCCCTAAGGGCTAGCTTGGCCGCTCCGGACGATCAAGCCTCTCCGTGAGGGTCAGGAGGTCCGCCCACGCGCGCTTCTTCGCCGCAGGCTGGCGCAGCAGGAAGGCCGGATGCAGGGTCGGAAGCGCCGGCAGCTCGAGCACTCCGTCGGCCGAGCGCCACTCGAACCAGCGGCCGCGCATGGAGAGGATGCCTTCCTCCCGCTTGAGCATCGCCTTGGCCGAGGCGCCGCCCACCAGCAGCAGGATCTTCGGCTGAACGAGCGCGATGGCCCGCTCGACGAAGGGGGCGCAGATCGCCTGCTCCATCGGGGTGGGCGTGCGGTTGCCGGGCGGACGCCAGAAGACGGTGTTGGTGATCAGCACCCGCTCGGCGAGGCCGGCGGCGGCCAGCATCTTGTCCAGCAGCTGTCCGGCCCGGCCGACGAACGGCAGGCCCTGGGCGTCCTCCTCGGCCCCGGGACCTTCGCCGATGATCATCACCGGCGCGTCCTCGCGGCCGCGGTAGAAGACCGATTGGCGGGCCGCGCCCTCGAACTTGATCGGGCAGCCGTCGAAGGCGGCGATGGCGGCCTTCAGCGCCTCCAGGCTCCCGGCTTCGGCGGCGCGGCCTTGAGCCTCGGCGACGGCGGCGGAGATGTCCGGCTGGCTGGCGCGGACCGGAGCCGCGGCCTGGGGCGGAGCGGCGACCTTGCGGGGCGGGGCGGCCGGCGGGGCGATCTTGCCCGCCGCGATGCGGTCGATCGGCTCGTCCAGCAGCATGGCGTCGACGCCCGCCTCGGCCCAGAAGGCGAGCAGGCTCTCCGCGAGCTGGCGGTCGGTGGGTTCGGCGGCGGTCATGGGCGCCAGTCATCGCCCGTCCCGCCGCCTTTGTCAGCACCCGCCGGCTAGGGCGCGCCCGGGACCGGCAGGACGGGCATGATCTCCACGCCGTCGCCGGGGAAGATGGAGAAGTGGGGATGGCCTTTGAACATCTCGGCCGCGGCTTCATGCGACGGCGCTTCGAGGATCACGTAGCCGGCCAGGTTGTTGCTGATGTCCGCCACGCCGCCCGTGGAGACCTTCTTGGTCTTGCCCAGCGGGCCTCCGCTCTCGACAATGCTCGCGCCATGGTCGGCCATCCACTTCCCCCAGGCGGCCATGCCCGAGGCGATGGTCTGCTGGTCCATGTCCGGCGGCGGGCCGGCGCTCGGGGTTCCGGTGTAGACAGCCAAGAACTTCGCCATGATCTTCTCCCGATTGGTTTCCGCCCGTCGCGCCGCTCACAGACGGCGTCGCCTCCCAAGGACGAGGACGTGGCCGGACTTCCGACAATCTAGGCCGCGACCGTGTCTGAAGGGCGACATCGATTGGGACGCAGAGCCCCGCGGGCGCAAGTCGTAGCACGCCTGGCGTCCGAGCTGGCGGTCGGTAGGATCGGCGGGGGGTCATCGAGGCGCCGGTGATCCAGGCGGGCCTGGCGGCGGCCGACCCGGACCTGGTGAGGCGCCTGACCGGCCGCGCGCAAGTCGCCGCTGGTCAAACAGAGGCGATATGCGACTGTCCGCGTCGGTGCGGCGCAAGCCGATTGGGGAGGCTTGCGATGACCTCGGGGGTCCGGGCGCTGGGAATAGCCGCATTGGTCTGGAGCCTGGCCTTGGGCGCGTCGGCGGCGGACAGGCCGCAGGCCGCGGACTCGAAGGCCGTCGTCCTGGCCTTCTACCGCCTGGCGCTGCAGGACATGCGGCCGGCGGAGGCCTTCCAGCGCTACGGCGCGCCGGACTTCGTGGAGCACAGCCAGGACAGCGCCGGGGGCGACACCAAGGCCACGGTCGTGTTCCTCCAGCAGTTGATCGCCCGCTCGCCGCATCCGAAGTGGGAGGTGATCCGGGCGGTGGCCGAGGGGGACCTGGTCTTCCTTCACGTCCGCTACCTGGCCGCGCCCGGCGCGCCGGAGATCGCGGTCGCCGAGGTGTTCCGCGTCAAGGACGGGAAGCTCGCCGAGCATTGGGACGTGATCAGCGGACCGCCCGACAAGGTCACGAATCCGAACTCCAGATTCTAGGCGCGGCGCGAGCCGACAGAGCGCCGCCCGGGCCGTGATCACATTCGGTCCGGCCCGGAACAATCGCGGCGGCCCTCGGCTTCTCGGGGAAATCCTCAAGAGGAGCTGCGCATGACCCCCGCCGATGCGGCGCTGGCCCGGCCGAACGGTCGCGCCGAAGATTTCTCGAACGTGCTGTCCAGGGTTCGCGAGAAGGTTTCCTGGCCGCCCGCCAGGCGGCTCGAGAGCCTGGCCCGCGGGCCGCGCCTGTCGGTGGGGCCGTCGGACAAGAAGATGAACCTGGCGACCGACCGGGTGCGCGCCGCACCCGCGATCAGCCCGACGCTCTCCATTAACCTCGGCATGACCGCGATCGGCCTGGGGCTTTGGGGCACGCTCTTCCCCCGGCATGTGGCACGGACGCTGGGTATCGATGCGCCGGCCCCGGTGGTGCGGGGCGTGTTCGGCCTGCGCGAGCTGTGGACCGGCTTCGCCCTCGCCGGCGACCCGACCAAGTCGGGGATGCTCTGGGCGCGGGTGGCGGGCGACGTTTTCGACATCGCGGTCCTGAAGAGCCTCGACAACCGGAAGAACCCGCAGCGGGGCGCGGCGCGGGCCGTGCTGGGCTTCGTGCTGGCGGCCACGGCGCTCGACGTCTTCACGGCGGTGCGGATGAGCAACGTCAAGCGCAACTGCGAGTAGGGAGATCAGGCGATGAAAGCGATCTGCTGGCAGGGCAAGAAGGACATCCGCTGTGAGGAGGTTCCGGACCCCAGGATCGAGGATCCGAAGGACGCCGTCATCCGCGTCACCTCCACCTGCATATGCGGCTCGGACCTGCACCTGATGAACGGCTTCGTGCCGACCATGATGCTGGGCGACGTGATGGGCCACGAGCCGATGGGCGAGGTGGTGGAGGTGGGGACCGAGGCCAAGGCCAAGGGCCTGAAGGTGGGAGACCGGGTGGTGGTCCCGTTCCAGATGGTCTGCGGCGAGTGCGAGCAGTGCCAGAAGCACAACTTCTCGCTCTGCCAGAGGACCAACCGCAACGCCGACCTCGCCAAGGCCTTCTTCGGCGACACCCCGGCGGGGCTGTTCGGCTAGTCCCTCATCACCGGCGGCTACGCGGGCGGGCAGGCCGAGTACCTGCGGGTTCCGTTCGCCGCCACGACCGTGATCAAGATCCCGAAGACCGGCGAGGACGAGAAGTACCTGTTCCTCTCCGACATCCTGCCGACCGGCTGGCAGGCGGCTGTCCAGGCCGACATCCAGCCGGAGGACACGGTGGCGATCTGGGGCTGCGGGCCGGTGGCGCAGTTCACGATCATGTCGGCCCGCCTGCTGGGCGCGCGGCGGGTGATCGCCATCGACGACGTGCCCGAACGGCTGGAGATGGCCCGCGAGCAGGGCGCCGAGACGCTCGACCGCACGGGGATCAACGTCATCCAGACGCTGAAGGAGATGACCGACGGCCACGGGCCGGCGAAGGTCATCGACGCGGTGGGCATCGAGGCCCACGGCCCCACCAAGGTGCTGGAGCTGATCGATCGGGTGCAGACCGCGCTGAAGCTGGAGACGGAAAGGCCGGTCGCGCTGCGCGAGGCCATCATGGCCTGCAAGGCCGGCGGCACGGTCTCCATTCCCGGCGTCTACGGCGGCCTGAGCAACGCCATCCCCATGGGCGCCTTGATGAACAAGGGCCTGACCATCAAGACCGGCCAGACCCATGTGAAGCGCTGGGCCGACGACCTGCTGCGCCGGATCGACGAGGGCGAGATCGACCCGACCTTCGTGATCACCCACACCGTTCCACTGGGCCGGGCGCCGGAGATGTACCGGACCTTCCGCGACAAGCAGGACGGTTGCATCAAGGTGGTGCTGAAGCCGTAGCTAGACCGCGGCGGTGAGCTCGAGGCGCAGGCCCTGCGGGCGCCAGTCGTAACGCGCCTCGCCGCCCAACTGGCGGGCCAGCCGGCGGATCAGGCGCGAGCCGAAGCCGTTGCGGCTCGGCGCGGCGGCGGCCGGGCCGCCTTCCTCGCGCCAGGTGAGGGTGAGCCGCCCGGGCTCCGTCTCGCCCCAGCCGACCGTCACCACGCCCTGCGGCGAACTCAGCGCCCCGTACTTGGCGGCGTTGGTGGCCAGCTCGTGCAGGATCATGCTCATGGCCTCCACGTGCTGGGCCTTGAGCAGGGCGTGCGGCCCGTCGATGCGGGTAGCGCCGGGAAAGGCCAGGGCGGCCAGCTCCGCCTCCACCACGTCGCGCAGGGCCGCACCCTCCCACTTGCGGCGGGCGAGCGAGGTCTGGGCGCGGGACAGCGCCTCGACCCGGCCCTGGACCACGGACTTGAAGGCGGCCGGGGTGGCGGCCTCGGTCAGCCGGACGATCGACTGGACGACGGTGAGCGCGTTGCGGGCGCGGTGGTCCACCTCGCGCATCAGAAGGTTACGCGCCTCGTTCGCCCGGCGCTCGCTGACCTCGGCGGTGACGTCGCGCACCGTGGAGAGGATGTAGCTGATGCGGCCGTCGTCGCCGACCATCGGGGTCTGGGTGGCGCCCCAGTAGCGCTCCTCCGGTTGGCCGTCGGGGCCGACCACCGCATAGGGCTGCACCGGCATCTCGGCGGGGCGGCCGGTGGCCAGCGCGCGCTCCAGCGACTGGCGGATAGTGTCCATGAAGGCCGCGGTCACCGGGTCCGGCGGATCGGGGAACACCTCGAACAGGCCATGGCCGGTGAGCCCCTCGCGGGTCGTGCGGAAGACGCCGGCGTGGGCCTGGTTCACCGCCACCATGGTGAAGCGCGGCGCATCGGCGGCGATCAGCAGCATGGGGTTGGGCGAGGCCTCGAAGACCGCGTCGAAGTCGGGCCGGACAGCCGCCGCCGCCAGGCCGCGCGTCCGCAGGTCCGCCGTTTCGCTCACGTCGCCTCCGTGCCCCCCGCCCCTTGTAGAGCTGCGTTCGGGAAGTTCAACGCGCGAGCTTGGCGGTTCGATCAGGAATAGCGGGCTTCGGCCGGCGCGGCCGGCGCCTGCCGCACCGCCGCCAGGGCCCAGGCGAGGTCGTCGAGATACTGGCCGGCCACCTCGGCGTGGATCGGCGAGAGCATCAGGTGCAGGCTCTTCGGCTCGGTGGTGACGCTGGTGAACCAGCCGCGCTCGCGCAGCTTCGCCCAGAGCGCCAGGCAATCGACGTCGTCGCGGGTGAAGGCCATCAGGCCGAGTTGCGGGCGGCCGAGCACGGTGAAGCCCAACGCCTCGACGCCCGCCTGGATGGTCTCGCGGGCGGCTGTCACCTGGCCCTGCTTCTCGCGGTAGCCCGCGACGCCCAGCACGTTCATCACCGCCCAGGCCGCGGCGATGGCGCCGCCGGGCCGCGTACCGGCCAGGGTGGGGGTGACCATCCGGCCGCCCGGCCAGTCCTTGAAGTCGAAGACCATGAAAGCCTGCAGCCCGGCGGATCGGAAGAAGACGGTCGAGGCGCCCTTGGCCGCGTAGCCGTACCTGTGCAGGTCGGCCGACATCGAGCGCACCCCCGGCAATTCAAAATCGAAGGGGGCGATGTCGGCGCCGTTCATCCGCACGAAGGGGGCCAGGTAGCCGCCGACGCAGGCGTCGACGTGCAGCCACAGGTCGCGCCGCTGCGCCAGTTCGGAGAGCGCCGCGATCGGGTCGATCAGGCCGTAGGGGAAGTTGGGCGCCGAGCCCACGATCATCACGGTGGCGGCGTCGGCCGCCGCGGCCATGGCGACCGGATCGGCCAGGTAATCCTTGAGCGGCGTGCGCCGGACCTCGATCTCCATCAGGGCGGCGGCCTTGTCGAAGGCGGGATGGGCCGAGCGGGGGATCACGATGTTCGCCGGCCCGGCCACGCCCCTCACCTTGCGGGCGAAGTCGCGGGCCGCCTTCAGGGCCATGGTGATGGAATCCGTGCCGCCGGAGGTGATGGCGCCGGAGGCGTCGTCTGGGGCATGGAGCAGGGAGAGGCCGAAGCCCACGACCTCGTCCTCCATCCGCTTCAGGCTGGGGAAGGCGGCCGGGCCCAGGCCGTTCTCCGACTGGAAGAGGGCGTAGGCCTCCTTCTGGACCCGCTCGATCTCCGGGCCGGCGTTGAACACATAGACGGCGGTCTTGCCCTCGCGCCAGCGGACGTCGCCGGTCGCGTAGGCCGCCATGCGGGCCTTGACCTCGGCCCAGTCGGCGCGGGTTTCGGGCAGGGAAGGGCGCATGGACGGGATCCTCGGGGGCGGGGTGGGCGGCCACCCTAGCATGGCGGTTTCCGACGGCTCCGCGGATGAAACGGCCAAGCTTGGTCGTTGGTGTCTCCTAGGGGGCGGCCGATCTCGGGCTCCCCCTCTGAACAGGGAGAGGCAGATGCCCAGGCATTCCAGCCACGACGACACCGACGGGGACGACCACCGGCCCCCGACGCCCAGCGCCACGCCCCCGGCCGGCGCCGGAAACGACACCATCACCGCCACCCACCACGACGATGACGTGGTCGGCGGGACCGGCGGCGACACCATCACCGCGACGCACCCCGACGACGACACGCCGAGCGCCGGCAACGACACCATCGCGGCGCCGGAGCATGATGACGACCCTGCCGCGGCCATGACGCTGGCCGGCACGGACGGCGCCGATGCGCTGCGGGGCGACGACGGCGCCGACAGCCTCTCCGGCGGCGCCGGCAATGACCTGCTGCGCGGCGGCGGCGGCGCGGACACCCTGGACGGCGGGGCGGGCGCCGACACCCTCTCCGGCGGCGAGGGCGCCAACCTGCTGACCGGCGGGGCGGGGAACGACCTGTTCGTGATCAAGACCGAGCACCCGGGCAAGACCGCCGACGGGCTCGACCACATCACCGACTTCACCCACGGCGAGGACAAGATCTCGTTCGGCGGCCACCTGAGCGTGACCGACGCCAACTTCCAGACGGCGACGGCGACGACCTTCGCCGACGCGGTGGCCCTGGCCAAGACCGGCCTGGCCGGCGGCCACGCCGACGTGGTGGCCGTGCAGGTGGGCGCCGACGTGATCCTGTTCGCCGACACCCATCACGACAACCACATCGATTCGGCAGTGGTGCTGGTGGGCAAGACCCTGGCCGGCGTCGCGCCGGGCGATATCATCTAGCCTTGCGATCAAGCCGTTTCGGGCGGGGCGTCAGCTCCGCCCGGGCGTGCGATCATCCCGCCTCGGCGCCGCCGCTGTCGCGACTATCGCGGCTACCGACCTGGTCGTCGTGGCCGTCGGGCTTTTCCACCACGCCGAAGTCCTTGGAGCGGGCGCGGACGTCGGAGGGCCAGACGCCCTCGGCCGCCAGTCCGAGCCGCAGCAACTCGCGCACGGCCGCCGCGCGGCTGGGCATGCGCCGGGTGAATCGCCAGTCGTCCAGCGCCCGTAGCTCATCTTCCGTGAGCATGATCTGCAGCCGTTCGCCGCGACCCAGCTCAGACATGGCCCCCTCGCTCCTTCGAAATCGTCCTCTCGAACCGCTAAACGCACAGTCGCCCACGGGGTTTCTTACTCATAATTAGTCAGCAGCGGCAAAGGCGGCGGCGCCTTCGAATGAGTGAAGTCATAATCATGTATAAGTTGATGCAGATGAGATGTGTCTGAGATCGGAAAACGTTCTTCAGTGTTGAGTTTCAGAGGAAAAGGGCGCTTACTAGGTTATCGAAAGGTAGTCCTATGCGAATTGACTTCCCGCACGCCGTGACCGAGAGCTCGCCGGCCACCCCCTCCGAGGAGTCCGTCGAGATGGAGTCCCGCCTCGTCAGCGCCTTCGAGATCTTCGTGCACGACGACCGCTACTCGGTTCCCACGCTGCATCTGGTCCCGGCCGCCTACGAGAGCGCCGCGCGGCGCCTGGCCGAGGTGCTGCTGCTGACCAGCTCGCATCATCTGGGCGTCGAGCTCTGGCGCGACGGCGAGCAGCTGCTGGCGCTGGGCGCCTGCGCCGATCGGCGGCGCTCGACGAACGGATCGGACCCGCTGCGCCTGGCCAGCGCCGGCTGAGTCCCGCTCAAGCCGAGGTTTTTGCCGGGGGTTTTGCTTGACCGCCCCTGCGTGACATCCCGATAAGTCCCCCCGAAGAGGCCGGGCGCGCCGCTGCGCCCGCGCCACGAAGTCCATGGGGAGCTTCAGGGGATGAGCGAAGACCACCTTGCTGACCAGGGGGCCGACCAGGGGGCCGATCCGGACTCCGGCCGCGAGGCGATGGAGTACGACGTCGTCATCGTCGGCGCCGGGCCCGCCGGCCTGGCCGCCGCCATCCGCCTCAAGCAGCTCGCCCAGGCCGCCGGGGCCGAGATCTCCGTAGCGGTGCTGGAGAAGGGCTCCGAGGTGGGGGCCCACATCCTCTCGGGCGCCGTGATCGACCCGATCTCGATGGACGAGCTCATTCCGGATTGGAAGGCGCTCGGCGCCCCGCTGGAGACCGCGGTCAGCGACGACAAGTTCGTGATGCTGGGCCCGCAGGGGAGCCTGGAGATCCCCACCTGGCCGATGCCCGGCTTCATGCACAACAAGGGCAACTACATCGCCTCGCTTGGCAACGTCTGCCGCTGGCTGGCGGGGCAGGCCGAAGCCCTGGGCGTGGAGATCTATCCCGGCATGGCCGCCTCCGACCTGGTGTTGGCCGCGGATGGCTCGGTGAGGGGCGTGGTCGCCGGGGTGTTCGGCGTCGACAAGGACGGGAACAAGGGCGCGGACTACCAGCCCGGCGTCGAGTTGCTCGCCAAGTACACCTTCATCGGCGAGGGCGTCCGAGGCTCGCTGGCCAAGGTGCTGAAGGCCCGTTTCAACCTGGGCGATGGCCGGGAGCCGGAGAAGTACGGCATCGGCCTGAAGGAGCTGTGGCAGGTGCCCGCCGACCGCTTCCTGCCGGGCCTGGTGGTGCACACCGTCGGCTGGCCGCTGGACAACCAGACCGGCGGCGGCAGCTTCATGTACCACTTCGGCGACAACTATGTGGCCCTCGGCTTCGTGGTGCATCTGAACTACAAGAACCCGTGGATTTCGCCGTTCGACGAGTTCCAGCGGCTGAAGCACCATCCGGAGATCGCCAAGCACCTGGAGGGCGGTCGCCGCATCTCCTACGGGGCGCGGGCGATCAGCGAGGGCGGTCTGCAGTCGGTGCCGAAGCTCCACTTCCCCGGCGGCGTGTTGGTTGGCGATTCCGCCGGCTTCATGAACGTGCCGCGCATCAAGGGCAGCCACAACGCCATGAAGAGCGGCATGTTGGCGGCCGAGGCCGCCTTCGCCGCCATCCAGGCCGGCCGCTCGGGCGACGAGCTGGTCGAGTACGAACAGGCCTATCGCGGCTCGCGGGTCCGCAAGGAGCTGCACACCGTGCGCAACGCCAAGCCGCTGTGGAGCCGGTTCGGCACCATGCCGGGCTCGGCGTTCGCGATCTTCGACATGTGGTGCACGAGCCTGTTGGGCGGCTTCTCGCTGTTCGGCACCCTGAAACACGGCAAGACCGACGCCGAATCGACCGGCCTCGCCAAGGACTACGAGCCGATCGTCTATCCGAAGCCGGACGGGGTGCTGAGCTTCGACAAGCTCTCCTCGGTGTTCCTGTCGAACACCAACCACGATGAGAACCAGCCGGCGCACCTGAAGCTCAAGGACCCGGCGGTGCCGATCATGGTCAACCTGCCGAAGTACGGCGAGCCGGCGCGGCTCTACTGTCCGGCCGGGGTCTATGAGGTGCTCTACGACGACAAGGGCGAGAACCCGCGGTTCCAGATCAATTTCCAGAACTGCGTCCACTGCAAGACCTGCGACATCAAGGATCCGTCGCAGAACATCAACTGGACCACGCCGCAGGGTGGCGACGGCCCCAACTATCCGAACATGTGAGGCCGGCCGCGCTCTTCAGCCGCCTTGCGGCGGCCACGATATCCGCCGAAGGTCGCCCCATGCGCCGAAGCCTGCTTTCCGCCGTCCTGCCGCTGGTCCTGATCGGAGGCTGCGCGACCACCGCGCCCAAGCTGGCCGACAGTCTTTCGCCGGGCATCGCCTCGCCCTACGGCCGGTTCCTGGCGGGCGAGGCGGCGCTGAACGGCGGCCACAGCGCCGACGCCTCCAAGTACTTCGACCAGGCGCGGACCGAGACCGGCGGCGACGCCCTGGTGTCGGAGCGGGCGTTCACCGCGGCCCTGCTGGCCGGCGACATCGACAAGGCCGCCACGCTGGCGCCCACCGGCGACCAGGCCTCGGATTCCACCAAGCGGCTCGGCAAGCTGACCGTGGCGGTCAAGGCCCTGGCCGACGGCAAGGCCAAGGACGCCTACGCCCTGCTGGCCGGCGACTCGATCACCTTCCCACACCGCGCGGCGGCGGCGCTGCTCGCCCCCTGGGCGGCCGCCGAGGCCGGCGACGTGGACAACTCGCTGGTCAAGCCGGAGGTGCACGGCGACCGGATCGTGGCCTATTTCGGCGGCCTCGGTCAGGCGCTGCTCTACGAGCGGGCCAAGCGCTACGACGAGGCGGAAACCGACTACAAGGCCGCCCTCGCGGGCGTGGCGCGCAATGAGACCGCGACGGTCGCCTACGGCGCCTTCCTGGAGCGGCGCGGTCGCCGTCCCGATGCGCTGAAGCTCTACGACGCCTCGCTGGCCGAGGAGCCCTCGAGCGCGGCGGTCAAGGCGGCCCGCGCCCGCACGGCGGCGGGCAAGACGGCGCCGCCGGAGCCGACCATCCGGCAGGGCGCGGCGCTGGCCATGATCACGCCCGCGGCGATCATGATGTCGGCCAAGCAGTCGCAGTTCGCCCTGGCCTATCTGCGGCTCGCCCTGAAGCTCGATCCCGAGCGCGACGAGGCCTGGGTGATGGTCGGCGACCTGATGGCCGCAGACGGCGACAACGCCGGCGCCCGCGAGGCCTATGGCAAGCCCAAGCCCAGCTCCCTGGAATATGCCGCGGCCCAGTCCAAGCTCGCCTGGACCTACCAGAACGCCGGCGACAAGGAGACGGCGCTGAAGCTCGCCCGGGCCGCCGCCGCCTCCGGCCAGGAGTCGGGCCGGCTGACGCTCGCCGACCTGCTGCGCGCCGACGAGAAGTTCGCCGAATCCGCCGAGATCCTGTCGAGCCTGATCGCGGAGTCCAAGACACCCGACTGGCGGCTGCTCTACGCCCGTGGCGTCGCCTACGAACGCACCGGCCGCTGGTCGCAGGGCGAGGCCGACCTGAAGGCCGCGCTCGCCGCCTCGCCCGATGAGCCGGAGCTGCTCAACTACCTGGGCTATTCCTGGATCGACCGCGGCGAGCACCTGAAGGACGCCATGGCCATGGTGGAGAAGGCGGTGGCCTCCGATCCGCGCTCCGGCGCCATGGTCGACAGCCTGGGCTGGGCCTACTACCGGCTCGGCGACTACAAGAAGGCCGTGGAGAAGCTCGAGGAGGCCGTCGAGCTGGAAGCCGGCGATCCGGAGATCAACAACCACCTGGGCGACGCCTACTGGAAGGTGGGCCGCCGTGACGAGGGGCTGTTCCAGTGGCGCCGCGTGCTGACCCTGCAGCCGGACGCCAAGATCAAGGCCGACGCGGAGGCCAAGATCGCCTCGGCCGCCGGCCCCGACGGGCCGACCCAGAAGATCGCCGAGCACTAGTGGCCAAGGCGGCTTTCGCGGCGGCCAAGGTCAACCTGTTCCTGCACGTCGGCGCGCCTGGCGCGGACGGCTACCATCCGATCTGCAGCCTGATGGCCTTCGCCGACCTGGGCGACGAGGTCATGGCCTATGAGGCCGAGGCCCTGGAGCTGGCGGTGCGCGGCCCTTTCGCGAAAGGGCTCGCCGGCGCGGGCGACAATCTGGTGCTGAAAGCCGCCCACGCGCTGATCGCGGAGGCCGGGCGTCCGGTGGCGCCGTTCGGGCTGGTGCTGGACAAGCGCCTGCCGGTGGCGGCCGGCCTGGGGGGCGGATCCGCCGACGCCGGCGCGGCGCTGCGGCTGTTGCGCGAGACGCTCAGCCTGAGCCTTGACGATGCGCAGCTGGAGGCGCTGGCGGCAGGCCTCGGCGCGGACGGCGCCGCCTGCCTGTGGGGTCGGCCCACGATCGCGCAGGGGCGGGGCGAACGGCTGAGCCCCGCGCCCCGGATGCCGGTGATCGACGCGGTGCTGGTGAACCCGGGCGTCCCGGTCTCGACGGCGGAAGTCTATCGGCGCTTCGACGCCCAGGGCCAGTTCGGCGAGGTCGCTCCCCCGCGCGCGCCGGAGGCCTTCGAGGACGCGGTCGAGCTCGCCGCCTGGCTGGCCACCCAGCGCAACGACCTGGAGGCCGCGGCGGTGGCCCTCGCCCCCCACGTCGGCGCGGTGCTGGAGACCCTGGCCGGCGAGCCGGAGTGCCTGCTGGCCCGGGTCTCGGGGTCAGGCGGGACCTGCTTCGCGCTCTGCGCCAGCGACATCGAGGCCGAAAGCCTGGCCGAGCGGATCGAGGCCATGGCGCCCGGCTGGTGGGTCCGCCGCTGCCGGCTGGGCGGGCCGTGGCCGGACGCGGCGGACTAAGCCGCCGCCTCAGCCCCGCGCGGGATTGGTGATCAGCCGCGAGCGCGGCGCGTAGGTGACGTAGTCCCAGAGCCAGCTGAAGGCGACGGCGAGGCGGTTGCGCACGCCGATCAGGAAATAGACGTGCGCCAGGCTCCAGAAGGTCCAGCCGGCGAAGCCGGTGAGCGTGAGGCCGCCCAGCTTCACGATGGCCGACTTGCGCCCGATGGTGGCGAGGTCGCCCTGGTGGCGATAGCGGAACGGCGCCGTGGGCTTCGCGCCGGCCAGCCGCGCGGCGATCCGTCGGCCGACGTAGGCGCCCATCTGCTTGGCGGCCGGGGCCACGCCGGGGACCGGCTTGCCGGCCGGGTCGGCGATCGCGGCGGTGTCGCCGATGACGAACACCTCGGGATGGCCCGGCAGGGTGAGGTCCGGCTCGACCAGCACCCGGCCGGCGCGGTCGCTGGCGGCCCCGAGCCAGTTGGCGGCCGGCGAGGCCTGGACGCCCGCCGCCCAGATCACCGCGCCGGCGGCGATGCGCTCATCGCCCAGCTGAACGCCCTCACGGTCGATGCCGGTCACGGCGGCGCCGCTGCGGACCTCGACACCCATCCGCCGCAGCGCGGCCTCGGCCACGGCGCTCAGCCGCTCGGGGAAGGCCGGCAGGATGCGCGGCCCGGCCTCGATCAGCAGGATCCGCGCCTTGGCGGGATCGACGTTCTTGAAGTCGGGCGGCAGGGCGTCGCGGGCGACGTCGGCGATGGCGCCGGCCATCTCCACGCCGGTCGGGCCGCCGCCGACCACGGCGAAGGTGGTCAGCGCCTGGCGCCTGGCCGGATCGGCGGCGATCTCCGCGCGCTCGAACGCCATCAGGATGCGGCGCCGGATCGCCGTGGCGTCCTCGATCCGCTTGAGCCCCGGCGCATGGGCCGCCCAGTCGTCGTGGCCGAAATAGGTGTGGGTCGCGCCGGTGGCGACCACCAGCACGTCGTAGGTGAAGTCGCGCGCCGATGTGCGGACGCGCCGCCGGTCGAGGTCGACGCCCTTGACCTCGGCCATCAGCACCTGGGTGTTTCCCTGGCGGCCGAGGACGCGGCGGATCGGCCAGGCGATGTCGGCCGGGGTGAGCGCGGCGGTCGCCACCTGGTACAGCAGGGGCTGGAAGCAGTGGTGGTTCTCGCGGTCGATGAGGATCACGTCGACGGCCGCGTTGCGCAGCGCCTGGGCCGCCGTGAGCCCGCCGAATCCGCCGCCCAGGATGACCACGCGCGGCCTTGTCTCGCGATCCTGCGGCATGGCGCCTCCGGGGCTCGAGCCGGGACTGCATCCCACTTGGCCGGTTTGCGCCACCCTCCAATTCTCACAAACGAAAGCGGGGGCCCCGAAGGACCCCCGCCGCCAACTCTCCGAACTGAGGTCCGGGGTGTCAGGCCTGGACCACTTCCCCGTGGAGGTTGATGTCGAGACCCTCGACTTCGACCTCTTCCGAGACCCGCAGGCCGATCGTGTACTTGATCACCAGGAGGATCACGAAGGTCACCGCGCCGCAGTAGAGGAAGGTCGCGCCGATATCCTCCAGCTGCAGGATCATCTGGTGGGGGTTGTGGTCGTGGATCCACCCCTTGCCCACCGAGTTGATGGCGCTGGAGGCGAAGACCCCGGTGAGCAGGGCGCCGAGCGCGCCGCCGACCCCGTGCACGCCCCAGGCGTCGAGAGCGTCGTCGTAGCCGAAGATCTTCTTCACGTGGACCGCCGAGATGTAGCAGACCACGCCGGCCGCGAGGCCGATCAAGAGGGCGTCCATCGGGTTGACGAAGCCGGAGGCCGGGGTGATCGCCACCAGGCCCGCGACGGCGCCGGACACCATGCCGAGCACCGAGGGCTTCTTGGCGATGATCCATTCGCAGACCATCCAGGCGAGCGTGGCGCCGGCGGTGGCGATCTGGGTCGCCACGGCGGCCATGCCGGCGTTGACGTTGGAGGTCACCGCCGAACCGGCGTTGAAGCCGAACCAGCCAACCCAGAGCAGAGACGCGCCGATGACGCTGTAGGCCAGGTTGTGCGGGGCCATGTTCTCGGTCCCGAGGCCCTTGCGCTTGCCGAGCATCAGCGCGGCCACCAGGCCGGCGGTGCCGGCGTTCAGGTGGACGACGGTGCCGCCCGCGTAGTCCAGCGCACCCGCAGCGCCCAGCCAGCCGCCGCCCCACACCCAGTGGGCGATCGGGCAATAGACCAGCAGCAGCCAGGAGCCCATGAAGGCGAGGAAGGCGGAGAACTTCATGCGGTCCGCGAGCGCGCCGGCGATCAGCGCCGGGGTGATGATCGCGAAGGTCATCTGGAAGAACATGTAGACGGACTCAGGGATGGTCGGCGCCAGCGAACTGGTGGCGTTCAGCCCCATCGGGCCGAGCAGCAGGTACTTCACCCCGCCGATCAGCTTGTTGTTCGCGCCCCCGTCCGTGAAGGCGATCGAGTAGCCGATGACCATCCAAAGCACGGTGATCAGGGCGGTGGCGGCGAAGCTCTGGGCCAGGGTGGCCAGGATGTTCTTCTTGCGCACCATGCCGGCGTAGAACAGCGCCAGCCCGGGGATGGTCATCATCAGGACCAGCACCGAGGAGGTGAGCATCCAGGCCGTGTCGCCGGTGTCGATCTTGGGCGGCGTCGGCGCGGCGGCCGGAGCCGGAGCAGCGGCCGCCGGGGCTGCGGCTGCGGGCGCGGCGGCCGTGGTGTTGGTGTCCGTGACCGTGGTGTTGGTCGTCGTGGTGTTGCTCGCCGTCTGGGCGAGGGCCGAGCCCGCCAGGGGGCCTCCGGCCAGGGCGGCGACGAGCGCAATCGCCGCCAGCCGCTTGAGCTTCATGAATGTCATTGGATTTCCCCTTGTCCCGATGCTGTCGTCAAAGCGCCGCCGAGCCGGTCTCGCCGGTCCGGATGCGAACGGCTTCCTCGACGTTCAGGACGAAGATCTTGCCGTCGCCGATCTTGCCCGTGGCGGCCGCGGCCTTGATGGCCTCAACCGCCTTGCCGACCGCGGAGTCCTCGACCACCGCTTCGAGCTGCACCTTTGGCAGGAAGTTCACCTGGTACTCAGCCCCTCGGTAGATTTCCGTCTGCCCTCGCTGCCGGCCGTAGCCTTTGACTTCCGAGACCGTCAGCCCCTCAACGCCGGCGCCGACGAGCGCTTCGCGCACGTCGTCCAGCTTGAAAGGCTTCACGATCGCCATGATGAGTTTCATCCGCTCGCTCCCGCGCGACCCCTCCTGAGAGACGGCCCCACCTTGTGTTGCTACAAGAGCCGCCCGCTTGGTCCCCCTCGCGACGACGGGCGAACGCTAGCGGTGGAGCCGGGCGGGGAAGCGTGCGCTCGGCCCCTGACACGAAAGAAGGCGGGTTGCGCCCAAGCTTTGGGCGCCCCTTAGGCATGGCGCCCGAAAATCAGGCGGCGGGTCGTGAGTGAGCGGTGGATTCACGAACGCGTGAAGTTGGAAACTCGCCACATTCCAGCGCATAAAGCGGCCGAGCGCGCGCCTTCCGGCGAGGGGAGGGCGGGCGCGCCCAAGTCCGAGCTTCCACTCCACGTCCGAGGAACCGAATGATCGCCAATCGTTTGCTGACCGCCGCGGCCTGCGCCGCCCTCGCCGCCGGAGCCTGCTCCGCCGCCTGGGGCCAGACGCCCCAGACCGCCCAGACCCAGGGCCAGGCCCGGGCCGCCACGGGCAAGCCCACCA
>JAQGIX010000157.1 GCA_028290925.1 Phenylobacterium sp.
TGCTCTTCCGATCTGCGTCTTGTAGGCGGCGCCGCTCGGCGCGGCGGCCGGCGCCGCGTGGGCCAGCGCCAGCGGCGCGGCGCACAAGGCTGTGCTGAGGGCGAGTATGGCGGCGCGGTTCAAAGTAGGCTCCCCTAATGGTCTCGCATCGGCGCGGAAAAATATGCGCCGTACTTAGCCTTCAATTTTAGGGGCGGTGTGTCCGCCCGGCAATGTTTCAGAGCGCCCGCCGTGATTTCGTCGCGGCCTCTTGGGATTTGGGCTATCTGCCCGCCGAGCGTCGAGAAGCCCGCGAAGGGCCGGACACGGCGCGACGAGGGGAAGGGAACCGGGGGAATGAACATGTTCAGCAAAACGGCGCGTGCGGGCCTGACGATGACGGCGCTGGCCGCTGCGGCCCTGTGGGCGCTGCCCGCCGCCGCCCAGCCCTCCGCGCCGGACGCCGGCGCGGCGATCTTCACCGCGCGCTGCAAGAGCTGCCACGAGCCGGCGGTGGAGCGCGCGCCGGGCGTCGCCGACCTCGCTCGGCGGCCCAAGGACGACATCGTCCGCGCCCTGACCTCGGGCGTCATGGCCCCGATGGCCGCGGGCCTGACCCAGGCCGACAAGGAGGCGGTGGCCGGCTACATCGCCACCGCGCGGCGGTCCGCCAGCCCGGCCACGGCCGGTCGGGGCGACCTGGAGATGCCGCAGGTGGCCATAAAGGGGGGCGTGGTCGGGACCGATCCGAAGTGCGCCGCCAACCCGCCGATCCGCCCGACGCCCGGCGACTGGGCGAGCATGGGGATCGACGACCGCTCGAGCCGCTTCCAGCGCCATCCGGGCCTCACCGCCGCCGACATCCCGCGCCTGAAGCTGAAGTGGGCCTTCGCCATGACCGGCGGCGGCCAGCCGACGGTGGTCGGCGACTGGCTGTTCGTCACCAACCGCTCCGGCAAGTTCTACGCCCTCGATGCGAAGACCGGCTGCGTCCACTGGTCGGTGGACGACCTGGTGGCGCGCACCACCCCCGTCGTCATCCGCTCGCCGATCTCCCCAAGCGGCTGGGCGACGTTCGTCGGCCAGAGCGACCGCATCGTCCGCGCCTTCGACGCCCAGACCGGCAAGGAGCTGTGGCGCAGCGCCCCGTTGGAGAGCCACCCGATCGGCGTGCTCACCGGCTCGCCGGTGGTGGCCGGCGACAAGCTGCTGGTTCCGATCTCCTCGATCGAGGAGGCCGCGGCCATGAGCAAGGCCTACGCCTGCTGCACCTTCCGCGGCTCGCTGGCGGCGCTGGACCTGGCGACCGGCAAGCTGCTCTGGAAGACCTACATGATCACCGAGCCGCAGCGGGTGATCCGCGAAAAGGAAGGCGGCCTCAAGCTGCAGGGCCCGGCCGGCGCCGCCATCTGGGGCGCGCCCTCGCTCGACCTGAAGCGCGGCCTGGTCTTCGTGGTCACCGGCGACAGCTACACCGACGTCGATACGCTCGGCCCGGACTCCGTGGTGGCCATCGACATCAAGACCGGCAAGACCCGCTGGCACCACCAGGTGACCGCGAAGGACAATTTCGTCATGGGCTGCGGCCCCACGTCGGTCTCCGGCAACTGCCCGACCCCGCTCGGCCCCGACGTCGACTTCGGCGCGACGCCGATCCTGATGACGCTCAAGGGCGGCAAGCAGGTGCTCGTGGCCGGCCAGAAGTCCGGCGTCGCCTACGGCTTCAACCCCGGCACCGGCGCGCTTCTCTGGAAGACCTCGGTCGGCGTCGGCTCGGCGCTCGGCGGCATCGAATGGGGCATCGGCGCGGACGACGCCCGCGTCTACATCCCGGTCTCCGATTTCGGTCAGGTCGCCTCGGAGGGCCGTCCGGCCCGTCCCGGCCAGCCGGCGTCGGCCCCCGGCAAGCCCGGCCTTAACGCCCTCGATCCGGCCACCGGCCGCATCCTGTGGACCACGCCCGCCCCCAAGGCGGCCTGCCACTACGCCAGCGACGGCCCCCGCGAGACCCATTGCATTCGCTCGCCGTCGGCGGCGCCGGCGATCATCCCGGGCTTCGTGGTCGAAGGCGCCCTCGACGGCTGGTTCCGCGCCTATGACGCCGGGACCGGCAAGATCGTCTGGGAATATTCCACCACCGCCCAGGCCTACGACACCGTGAACGGGATCAAGGGCCAGCCCGGTGGCGGCATCGACGGCATGGGCCCGACGGTGGCGCACGGCATGGTCTATGTGACGAGCGGCAACAACGGCGCCGCCCGCGTCGGCTCGAACGGCGTGAACGTCCTCCTGGCCTTCTCGCCGGACGGGAAGTAGCCGGCCTCAGGCCGCCCGCCGGCTCGCGATCCAGTCGTCGCCGACGCGCCGCAGCACCTCCAGCGGCACGCGGCCGTTGGCGAGGATCGCGTCGTGGAAGTCCTTGATCTGGAACTTCGGTCCCAGGGCGGCCTTGGCCCTGTCGCGGATGGCGTTGATCTCGGTGTGGCCGAGCTTGTAGCTGCAGGCCTGGCCGGGCGTCGCGCAGTAGCGCTCCACCTCGCGGGCGGCGAAGCCGGGCGCCTCGCCCTCCTGCTCCACGAAATAGGCGATCGCCTGCTCGCGGCTCCAATGCAGGTGGTGGATCCCGGTGTCGACGACGCAGCGGTTGGCGCGGAACAGCTGGAACTTCAGGTAGCCCAGCCGGCCCAGCGGGTCGTCGTCATAGGCCCCGATCTCGTCGGCGAGCTGTTCGGCGTAGAGCGCCCAGCCCTCGCCATAGGCGGAGAAGCCCAGGGTCTTGCGCAACAGGGAAAGGTTCGGATTCGACAGGGCCAGCCCGCCCTCCAGCTGGTGGCCCGGCAGGCCCTCGTGGAAGATGGTGGTCGCCAGGCAGAACCGCGGCCACTCGGCGGAATCGTGCAGGTTGAAATAGACCAGGCCCGGCCGCGAGCCGTCCAGGGCCGGCCCCTGGGAAAAGGCCGACGCCGCTCCGGCCTCGGTCTGCGGCGGCACGCGGCGCACCTCGAATTGGTAGGGCGGCAGGCGGCTGAACGCCTTCGGCAACAGGGTGCGGATCAGCGCCAGCCGGCTGTTGCAGTAGGCGATCGCCTGGGCCTTGCCGGCGTCGGTGTTCGGATAGAGCTGGCTGGGATCGGAATAGAGCGCCCGCATCCGCGCGCCCACCGTGCCCCTGGTCATCCCCTGGGCCTTCAGCAGGCCGTCGAGGCGGGCGGAAATGTCGCGCGCCTGGTCGAGGCCGATCCGGTGCACCTCGTCCGGCGTATAGGCGGTGGTCGTCGTGTCGTGCAGCGCCGCCTGGTAGAAGGCCGGCCCGTCCTTGAACCGCCCCAGGCCTGCGTCGTGCGCCGCGGTGGCGCGCAATCGCTTCGCCTCGGCGATCTGCCGGTCGAGCGCCGGGGCCACCCGCTCGTCATAGAGCCGTGCGGCGTCCGCCGCGTAGCTCGCCGGCAGGCCCTTGGCCGCGGCGCGCTTGGCGAGCGAGGTGACCAGCAGATTGTCCGCCGCGGTGGGCGTCCGCGTCTTGCTAAGCTGCTCCAGCGTCAGGTCGCAGATGAAGTCCGGCGGGGCGACGCCCAGGCCAGCGTCGTGCTTCATGCGATCGGTGTTGGCGTCCAGCTGCCCGGCGAAGGCGGCGAGGCGCGCGAGGTAGGCGTCAGCGTCGTCCTTCGTCTCGATCCGGTGCTTGGTGTCCAGGAAGTCGGGGACCGCCTGGTAGGCCCCGGTGAGCTGGCTGACCACGTAGGGCGAAGGCCCGTAGCCGGACCCGCCGAAATCAAAGGCCTGCACGGCTGTGGCGCTGTTCAGCGAGTAGAGCACGGTGTCGTAGCTGACCTGGTCCGGCGCGCTCAGGTGGGCGCGGTCCACCGCCGAAAGCCGCCGAAGCTGGTCGGCTGTCTGCGCCTTCGCCGCGGCGATCCCGGCCGCCGATTGGTCGCCGAGCTTGGCCCTCAGGTCGGCGTTCGGCCCCTTGTCTAGCCCGATCTGGGTGGCGGCCTCCGGCCTTAGCCGCAGCCGCTCGTGGAAGAACTGGTCGAGCAGCGGGGTGAGCGGGCTGGCCGCCCCCTGCGCCTGCGCCAGGCGCGGCATGGCCAGCGCGGCCGCGCCGGCGGAAGCGGAAAGCAGAAGCGAACGGCGATCGAGCATCAGGTCCCCCAGGACGAAACCGCCGGGACCCTACAGGCGACGATGCGGGGAGGCCAAGGCCTGCATCGGGGCTCAGCGCGCCTGGAGCTGCGCTGGCGGCTTTTGCAGGGCGGGCTTCGGACTGACCTGCAAGGCCGCCCACACGGCGGCCACCATGGCGAACAGGATCACAAGCCCCAGCGCCGCGAGGCCGATCTTGGCGCGCAGCCCTCGTGGTCCCCGCGACAGTTTCTGCGGGCTCAACAGCGGATCAGCGATCGCGCTGCGGGGCAGCTCATCGGGAAGCTCCTGGCGAGGCGGTTCGGACATCGGCCGCGTCCGGCGTCGGTGACCCTGAAACCGACGGGCGCGGGTTTGGTTCAAGCCGCCCTAGGGCTGCCG
>JAQGIX010000180.1 GCA_028290925.1 Phenylobacterium sp.
GCCAGTCCACCGGCGCGGCGGCCGCGGCGCGGCGGCGGCGCAACCGCGGCGGACCGAGGTCGCGCACCGCCATCCAGAAAAGCAGCGCCAGGCCGATGACGACGCCGCCCCAAAAGACGTATTTCAGCACCGGCGCCGACGCGATCAGAGCCTTGACGAGCACTTCCACCCAATGCGGCGGCGGCTTTGGGGCCGGGGCGCGCGCGAAGTCGAACTGCAGGCCCTTGGCCCTCAGCAGCGCTTGGTGCGCGGCGACGAGCTTGCGCTCCGCCGCATCGGCCGCGTTCGACGCTGCGCTCAAGCCACTGCACCCCGGGGCGACGGCTCCCCCGACAGGGGCCAAAAGCACGCTAGCAGGCCCTCGGTTGCCTGCGAAGCGCGGCTCTCTCCTGGCGTGTCGGCCCGGCCCGCTGAGGCGATCGCCGCCTCGGGGGGCTCAGGCCGTGATGTCGCCGCGTTTCCGCGCTATTGCGACGCTGGATAAAGGCTCCATCTTGCATCCATGCGCCGCCTCCTCCTGATCCTCGCCGCCGCCACCAGCCTCGCCGCCTGCGCCTCCATGCAGCGGCTGGGGGCGGCGAGCGATGTCCACGCCCTGCTGATCTCCATCCGCGACAACGACCAGGCGGCCTTCGACGCCCACGTGGACCGGCCGGCGCTCAAGCAGGCCATCCAGCAGCAGATCGAGCAGAAGGCGGCCAAGCGCTACGGCGACCTCGCCTCGCTGCTGGCGCCGGGCCTGGCCGAGTTCGCCGGCGACACGCTCGTCCAACCCGCCGTCTTCAAGCAGATCGCCCGCCAGTACGGCTACGCCGACGACACCAAGATCCCCGGCGCCATCGTCATCGCCGGCGCGCTGAAGCCGCTGCCCGACGGCCGGGTCTGCGCGGTGAAGAAGAAGGACGGCCCCTGCACCCTGGTGTTCACCAAGGAGGCCGGGGTCTGGAAGCTCACCGGCTTCGAGGGCGACGTGAAGGACCTGCGCCTCAAGCTCTGATCTGGACTTCGACCCGTCACGCGCCTAGAAGCCGCCGCTTCCCCTGAGGGCCGCGTCCGATCCGCGCTCCAGGCTTCGAGGTCGCTACCGATGTCACGCCACGCCAACAACGGCCGCAAGCCCGGGCCGCAGGGCCCCTCCCAGCGGCAGTTGCGGGCGGGCGAACTGGTCCGCCACGCCCTGGTGGAGATCCTGCGCGAGGAGGACATCAACGACCCGGCGCTGGCGGGCGTCTCCGTCACCGTCACCGAGGTGCGCGTCAGCCCCGACCTGCGCCACGCCATGGTGTTCGCCGAGCCGCTGGGCGGCGGCCACGCGCCCGAGGTGGTCAAGGGCCTCAACCGCCACGCGAAGTTCCTGCGCGGGCGCCTGGGCCGGATGATCGACATGAAGTTCACGCCCGACCTGAAGTTCCTGCACGACCAGAGCTTCGACGACGCGGTCCGGATGAACCGGCTGTTCGACGACCCGCGGGTGCAGCGCGACCTCCTGCCCGACCCACCATCCGATAGCTGGAAGGACCCCGATTCCAAGAAGGAATGGGACTGATGGGCCGCCGCCGGAAGGGCGAGGCGGTCTCCGGCTGGATCAATCTCGACAAGCCCTACGACCTGGGCTCGACCCAGGCGGTGGCCCGGGTGCGGCGGGCCTTCAACGCCCAGAAGGCGGGTCATGCGGGCACGCTCGACCCGCTGGCGACCGGCATCCTGCCGATCGCGCTGGGCGAAGCCACCAAGACGGTTCCCTTCCTGGTCGACGCCGACAAGGCCTACCGCTTCACCATCGCCTGGGGCGCGACCACGGCCACCTTCGACCGCGAGGGCCAGGTCGTGGCGGAGTCCGACGTCCGGCCGAGCCCCGATGCGGTGGCGGCGGTGCTGCCGCGCTTCGTGGGCGAGATCCTGCAGGTCCCCCCCGCCTAGTCGGCCATCAAGGTGGACGGGGAGCGGGCCTATGACCTGGCCCGGGCCGGCCAGATCGTCGAGCTCGCGGCGCGGCCGGTGCTGATCCACGT
Organism: Phenylobacterium sp.; assembly: GCA_028290925.1. GTDB lineage: Bacteria > Pseudomonadota > Alphaproteobacteria > Caulobacterales > Caulobacteraceae > Phenylobacterium. The sequence goes on from JAQGIX010000180.1 coordinate 2,013, forward strand.
CGCCCGCCTGGTCGACGCGACGGACCCCGATCACGTCGTCCTGGAGATCGAATGCGGCAAGGGGACCTATGTCCGCGCCCTGGTCCGCGACATCGCCGACGCGCTGGGGGCCTGCGGCCACGTCAGCGACCTTCGCCGCACGCGAGTCGGCGGGTTTGGCGAGCAAACGGCGGTGACGCTGGAATATCTTGAGGATTTAGGGCATAAGGCCCGCCAGTCGGAGGCATTGCTTCCGGTCGAGACCGCGCTGGACGACATCCCGGCGCTGGCCGTGACCGATGAAGACGCCTTCCGGCTAAAGCAGGGACGGTCGATCGTTCTCGTTCCCCGACAGGTTGAAGCGGTGAAAGCCAGGCTCAAGCCGGGCTCGCGCACTGTTTCAGCCATGGCGGGCGGATCGATGGTCGCTCTCTGCGAGATGCGCGCCGGCCGGCTCGAACCGTCGCGTGTCTTCCATCTTGAAAAGAGCGGAGACCAACCCGATGTCGATTACGGCCGAACGCAAGGCTGAAGTCATCAAGTCCCATGCCCGCGGCGACGCGGACACGGGCAGCGCCGAAGTCCAGGTGGCGATCATGTCCGAAAGGATCGCGAACCTCACCGAGCACTTCAAGACGCACAAGAAGGACAACCACTCGCGCCGGGGCTTGCTCAAGCTCGTCTCGGCCCGTCGGTCGTTGCTCGATCACCTGAAGAAGTCGGACGAAACCCGCTATCAGCAGCTGATCGAAAAGCTGGGCCTGCGCCGCTAAGCGCGACCCGCCCCATTCGGCGCCCGTCTCAACGGCTTAGAGCCCAGACGGTCGTCGATTGGATTTCCACCGCCGCTCCTCCGTAAACAGGCCGGGGGACTCATGCGGCGTTCCAAGGGCTCCCGTCGGGGGCCTGCACGCACGCCGAGGGTTCATCAGAAATCCTCACCGCCTGTTCGTCTGGAGAGGATTTCGGAAACCCGACGCCCTGTCCGCCCCCGCCTGGGAATCCGCCCGCGGGATGAGAAAGAAACCAAAATGTTCGACATCAAGCGCAAGACCATCGAGTGGGGCGGCAAGAAGCTCACGCTCGAAACCGGCCGCATGGCCCGTCAAGCCGACGGCGCGGTGCTGGCCACCTACGGCGACACCATGGTCCTGGCGACCGCCGTGTTCGCCAAGAGCCCCAAGCCCGGCCAGGACTTCTTCCCCCTGACCGTGAACTACCAGGAGAAGTTCTACGCCGCGGGCAAGATCCCGGGCTCCTTCCCCCGCCGCGAAGGCGCGCCTTCGCAGAAGGAGACGCTGACCTCGCGCCTCATCGACCGGCCGATCCGGCCGCTGTTCGTCAAGGGCTTCAAGCACGAGGTCCAGGTGGTGGCGACGGTGCTCGCCCACGACCTCGAGAACGATCCCGACATCGTCGCCCTGGTGGCCGCCTCGGCCGCCCTGGTGATCTCCGGCGCGCCCTTCATGGGCCCGATCGGCGCCGCGCGCGTCGGCTTGGTGAACGGCGAGTACGTCCTCAACCCGACCCTCGACCAGATGAAAGAGTCCCAGATGGACCTGGTCGTGGCCGGCACCGCCGACGCGGTGATGATGGTCGAATCCGAAATCCAGGAGCTCTCCGAAGAGCAGGTCCTGGGCGGGGTCACCTTCGCCCACAAGGGCATGCAGCCGGTGATCGACGCGATCATCGAGCTGGCCGAACACTCCGCGAAGGAGCCGTTCGACTTCCAGCCCGAAGACACCGACGCCATCAAGGCCGAAGTGAAGAAGCTGATCGGCAAGGATTTCGCGGCGGCCTACAAGATCGTGGCCAAGGGCGAGCGCCAGGACGCGGTCGCCAAGGCCAAGGCCAAGGCCACCGAGAAGTTCGGCAAGTCGGACGCCAACCCGGCGGGCATCGCCCCCGACAAGCTGGGCGCGGTGTTCAAGGAGCTGGAAGCCGACGTCGTCCGTCGCAACATCCTCGACACCGGCATCCGGATCGACGGCCGCAAGGTCGACGAGGTCCGGCCGATCGTTTCGGAAGTGGGCGTTCTGTCCCGGGCCCACGGCTCGGCGCTGTTCACCCGCGGCGAGACCCAGGCGCTGGTGGTGGCCACGCTGGGCACCGGCGACGACGAGCAGTTGATCGACGCCCTCGAAGGCAAGTCCTACGCGAAGTTCATGCTGCACTACAATTTCCCGCCCTTCTCGGTGGGCGAGACGGGCCGCATGGGCGCGCCCGGCCGGCGTGAAGTCGGTCACGGCAAGCTCGCCTGGCGGGCGATCCGCCCGATGCTGCCGAGCGAAGAGGACTTCCCCTACACGATCCGCCTGGTCTCGGAGATCTTCGAGTCCAACGGTTCGTCCTCCATGGCCTCGGTCTGCGGCTCCTCGCTGGCCCTGATGGATGCCGGCGTGCCCCTGAAGAAGTCGGTCTCCGGCATCGCCATGGGCCTGATCCTGGAGAAGGACGGCTTCGCCGTGCTCTCCGACATCCTGGGCGACGAGGACCACCTCGGCGACATGGACTTCAAGGTGGCCGGCACCCACGACGGCATCACCTCGCTGCAGATGGACATCAAGATCGCCGGGATCACCGAGGCGATCATGAAGCAGGCGCTCGCCCAGGCGAAGGGCGGCCGCGAGCACATCCTCGGCGAGATGAGCAAGGCGATGGAGGCTCCGCGCCAGGAGCTCGGCGAATACGCGCCGAAGATCG
>JAQGIX010000193.1 GCA_028290925.1 Phenylobacterium sp.
ACTTGGCCTTCAGCCACGCCGCCCAATGCGGCCACCAGGAGCCGGGGTGCTCCACCGCGCCGGCCTGCCACTCGGCCAGGGTCGGCGGCAGCTTGTCGTTGGTCCAGTGCTGGTACTTGTTGGCGACCGGGGCGTTGATCACGCCGGCGATATGGCCGGAGCCCGCCATGGTGAAGGTCACCGGCCCGCCGAACAGCTGCGCGCCCTTATAGACCGAGCGGGCCGGGGCGATGTGGTCCTCCTTCGAGGACTGCACATAGATCGGCGTCTTCACGGACTTCAGGTCGAGCCGGACGTTGTCGAGCGTCAGCTCGCCCTTCGCCAGCGCGTTGTCGCCGTAGAATTTGCGCAGGTAGAACAGGTGCAGGGTCCTGGGCATCCGCGTCTGGTCGGAGTTCCAGAACAGCAGGTCGAAGGGCTTCGGCTCCTTGCCCAGCAAATAGTTGTTCACGAAGAACGACCAGATCAGGTCGTTGGCGCGCAGGGAATTGAAGGTGTCGGCCATGGTCTGGCCGGAGAGCACGCCGCCGCCCTCGTCCATCTTGTGCTCGAGGTCGCTCAGCCAGTCCTCGCTGGTGAACAGCAGCAGATCGCCGGCCTCGGAGAAGTCCTGCTGGGCGGCGAAGAAGGTGGCCGAGGCGATCGGGTTCACATTGCGGGCGGCCATATGGGCGAGGGTGGAGGAGAGCAGGGTGCCGCCGATGCAATAGCCGACGGTGTTCACCTTCGGCACGCCGCACTGGTCCATGGCCGCGGCGACGCCGGCATAGATGCCCTCGCGCATGTAGTCCTCGAAGGTCTTCTCCGCGAGGCTGGCGTCGGGGTTCACCCAGGAGGCGACGAACACCGTGATCCCCTGGCTGGCCAGCCAGCGGATCATCGAGTTCTCGGGGCGCAGGTCGAGGATGTAGAACTTGTTGATCCACGGCGGGAAGATCACCAGCGGGATCTCGTAGACCTCATCCGTCGTGGGGGAGAACTGCAAAAGCTCGATGATTTCGTTGCGGAATACGACCCTGCCCGGCGCGGTGGCGACGTTCTCGCCGATCTTGAACATCTGATAGTCGGTCTGGGCGATGGAGAGCTGGCCGCCGCCGCGTTCCAGGTCGGCCGTGAAGTTCTGCATGCCCCTCACCAGGCTCTCGCCGCCGCTCGCCGCCAGCTCCTTCAGGGCCGCCGGGTTCGACGCCAGGAAGTTGGTCGGGGCGAAGGCGTCGGTGAGCATCTTCATGAAGAACTCGACCCGCCGCTTGGTCATCGGATCGACGCCCTCGACGCCTTCCACCAGGCCGTTCAGCCAGTCGGAGGTCAGCAGGTAGGACTGCTTGATCACGTCGAACACCGGATTGTCGGTCCACTCCGGGTCGGCGAAGCGCTTGTCGCCGCGGGCCGGCGCGGCCACCGGCTCAGGCGTCTCGCCGCCCACCCGCCGGGCGGCCGACTGCCAGAGCTCCATGTAGCGGGAGAACAGGTCGGCCTGGGCGCGCAGCAGGCGGTCGGGCTCGGCGGCGATGCGGCCCATCACCTCGGTCAGGGCGGAGGCGACGTGGAAGGGATCCGGCGTCAGGGCGGCCGGACGGTCGGCGCTCTTCAGCGCCATCTCGGCGATGGCGCCCTGGGCGGTCATGGCCGCCCGCGCCAGGTTCATCGACAGGGTCTCGATCTGGGCGCGCTGCTCAGGCGTGATCGGCGGCGGCTCGGCGGCGGGCGGCCCCGACTCGGTCCCGGGCGCAGGTTTCGGCGCGGCTTTGGCCTCAGCCGTGGCGGCGGTCTTGGCCTGGCCGGCGGAGTGGGGGGCGGCGCGTTTGCGTGGCGCGGTCTTGGCCCGATCCGTGGTCTGCTCACCCATACGCTCGCCTTTTCGAAGACCGCGACGCCGCGCGGTCTTTCAACCGCCCCGATCATCGCATAAGAACCATGGCCGAAATGTATGCCACCGCACGCCATTTTTCGATTCGGCGTCAATCGCGCCGCGCCGCGAGCCTGCTCGCCGGCGCCTGCGCCTGCGCGTTGCTCAGCGCCTGCATGGCCAATCCGTTCCGCGACGCCCAGGTCGATCCGAACTCACCGATCGCCGCCGACGTGGCCCGGATCACCCGCGAGAACACCGCCTTTCCCACCTTCGCCTCGATCCCGGCGGTCCCCAAGGACGTGCGCCCGGTGAAGCAGTACGGCCAGGCCGCCAAGGCGATCGAACAGGCCCGCGTCGATCTCGAGCAGAAGACCGCCCCGGAAAGCTGGTCGCTGGCCAACACCGACGCCTTCGCGACCAAGGCTCAGCGTGACGCCGGTCAGGAAGCCGCGCCGCAGGCCAACGGCCAGACCGCCGCCTTCGCCACCACCCAGCGGAAGCGAGCTACACCGCCTCCGCCGCCCCCTCCAAGGTAGGGCCCGCGGAGGCTGAAAAATCCCATCATGGCTTGGCTGACTCCGGCCCGGAGTCTATCCGTGCCCGACGTTTCAGCTCCCTCCAGCCGCACTGGGCAATCCGCGGCGCCAGAGCTTCCAGATGACCCCCGAATTCCACCGCATCCGACGCCTCCCGCCTTACGTCTTCGAGGAGGTCAACCGCATCAAGGCCCGCCTGCGCGGCGAAGGCGTGGACATCATCGACTTCGGCATGGGCAATCCCGACATGCCGACGCCCAAGCACATCGTCGACAAGCTGGTCGAGACCGCGCGCGACCCGAAGGCCGGCCGCTATTCCGCCTCGAAGGGCATCGCCGGGCTGCGCAAGGCCATGGCCGGCTACTACGACCGCCGCTTCGGCGTGAAGCTCGACCCGGACCGCGAGGTGATCGCCACCCTGGGGTCCAAGGAGGGCTTCGCCAACCTCGCCCAGGCGCTGACCGCGCCGGGCGACGTGATCATCTGCCCGAACCCCGCCTATCCGATCCACGCCTACGGCTTCATCATGGCCGGCGGGGTGATCCGCCACGTGCCGGCGCCGTCGCCGGAGGAGTACCTGGCCGGCATCAGCCGGGCGGTGAAGCACTCCGCGCCGCCGCCCAGCGTGGTGATCGTCAGCTATCCCTCCAACCCGACGGCGCAGTGGGTCGACCTCGATTTCTATCGCGAGGTCGTGGCGCTGGCGAAGAAGCACGAGATGCTGGTGCTCTCCGACGTCGCCTATTCGGAGATCTATTTCGACGACAACCCGCCGCCCTCGATCCTGCAGGTGGACGGCGCGCGCGACATCGCCGTGGAGGTCAATTCGCTGTCCAAGACCTACGCCATGGCCGGCTGGCGGGTGGGCATGGTGGTCGGCAACGAGCGGATGTGCGCGGCGCTGGCCCGGGTGAAGTCCTACCTCGACTACGGCGCCTACACCCCGATCCAGGTGGCCGCGGCCGCCGCCCTGAACGGGCCGCAGGACTGCGTCGACGAGATCCGCGGCATCTACAAGAAGCGCCGCGACACCCTGGTGGACGCCATGGCCCGCGCCGGCTGGGACATCCCCGCGCCGCCGGCCTCCATGTTCGCCTGGGCGCGGCTGCCGGAGGCCTATAGGGAAGCGGGCTCGATGCTGTTCTCCAAGCTCCTGATCGAAGAGGCGGGCGTGGCCGTCGCCCCGGGCATCGCCTTCGGCGAGTACGGCGAGGGCTATGTGCGCATCGGCCTGGTGGAGAACGAGCAGCGCATCCGCCAGGCGGCCCGCAACGTGAAGAAGTTCCTCTCCAACGCCGACGCCATCCTCGGCCGCGCCCACAACACCCTGGCGGCGCAATGACAGCCAAGACCTGGCGCATCGGGGTCGCCGGCCTCGGCACGGTGGGGGCAGGGCTTCTGGCCTTCCTCGCCGAGCGGCCGGAATTCGCGCCGGCCGGCGGCCGGGCTGAGGTCACCGGTGTCTCGGCGCGCTCGCGCTCGCGGCCCAGGCCCTTCGACATCTCGCCCCTGCCGTGGTTCGACGATCCGGTGGCGCTGGCCACCTCGCCGCAGGTCGATCTGTTCGTGGAACTGGTCGGCGGCTCGGACGGTCCGGCCAAGGCCGCGGTCGAGGCGGCGCTCAAGGCGGGCAAGCCGGTAGTCACCGCCAACAAGGCGCTGATCGCCGAGCATGGCGCCGAGCTTGCGGCGCTCGCCGAAGCATCCGGCGCGCCCTTGCTGTTCGAGGCCGCGGTGATGGGCGGCACGCCGGCGGTGAAGATGCTGCGCGAGGCCATGGTCGGCGACGAGATCAAGTCGGTGGCCGGCATCCTCAACGGCACCTGCAACTACATCCTGACCGAGATGGAGGCGACCGGCCGGTCGTTCGCCGAGGTGCTGGCCGAAGCCCAGCGGCTGGGCTACGCCGAGGCCGACCCGACCATGGACGTGGGCGGCTTCGACGCGGCCCACAAGATCTCCATCCTGGCGGCGCTGGCCTTCGGCTGCGCTCCCAATTTCGCCGCCGCCGAGATCGAGGGCATCGAGCAGGTCGAGCTGCTGGACATCGCCATGGCCCGCGACCTCGGCTACCGGATCAAGCTTGTCGCCTCGGCCGACCGCTCGCCCGACGGCGTGCTGGTCCGGGTGCATCCCTCGCTGGCGCCGCTCAATCACCCGCTGGCCCAGGCGGGCGGGGCGTTGAACGCGCTGTTCATCGAGGGGACCCGCATCGGCCGCATCTTCCTGCAGGGGCCGGGCGCGGGCTCCGGCCCCACCGCCGCGGCCGTCGCCGCCGACATCGCCGACGTGATGGCCGGCGCCCAGCGCCCGGTGTTCCAGGGCCCGGCCAAGAGCCTTGTCGCCTTCACGCCGGTGGATCCGTCCAAGAGCGTCGGCCGCGCCTACCTGCGGTTCCTGGTGAAGGACGAGCCCGGCGTGATCGCCGCGGTCTCCGAAACCCTGGCCGAGGCGGGCGTCTCCATCGAGAGCTTCCTGCAAAAGCCCGTGGAGAACGCTCCGGAATCCATGCGGGGCGGCGTCCCGATCGTGCTGACCACCCACGCGGTGGCCGAATCCGTGCTGAAGGCGGCCATGGAGCGGATCGCGGGCCTGCCGGCGGTGATCGATCGCCCGAGGTTGTTGCGCATCGCGCGGATTTGAACTCTGAAGACAACCGCGCCGACGCGGCGCACGAGGAGACGCTGGGAATGAGTTCTGAAGTTCTGGACCGCAGCCTGGTTCTGGAGGCGGTCCGGGTCACGGAGATCGCCGCCATCGCCGCGTGGGAGCTGGCCGGGCGCGGCGACGAGAAGGCGGCCGACCAAGCCGCGGTCGACGCCATGCGCACCGCCCTGAACGACCTCGACATCGACGGGGAGATCGTCATCGGCGAAGGCGAGCGCGACGAGGCGCCGATGCTCTATATCGGCGAGAAGGTGGGCAAGGGCGGCAAGACCAAGATCGACATCGCCCTCGATCCGCTGGAAGGCACAACGCTCACCGCCAAGGCCATGGCCAATGCGCTGGCGGTGATGGCCTGGGCGCCGAAGGGCACCCTGCTCAACGCGCCGGACACCTACATGGACAAGATCGCCTGCGGCCCGGGCCTCCCGGCCGGGGTCATCGACCTGGACAAGAGCCCGGCCGACAATGTGAGGGCGATCGCGAAGGCCAAGGGCGTGGAGCCGTCGGACGTGACGGTCTGTGTGCTCGACCGCCCGCGGCACGCCGAGATCATCGCCAGCCTCCGCTCGGTGGGCGCCCGCGTCTACCTGATCACCGATGGCGACGTGGCCGGGGTGATCAATACCGCCGATCCGACCACGGGCGTCGACCTCTACGTCGGCCAGGGCGGGGCGCCGGAAGGCGTCTTGGCCTGCGCGGCGCTGAAGTGCGTCGGCGGCCAGTTCCAGGGCCGGCTGGTGTTCCGCAACAACGACGAGCGCAACCGCGCCGCGCGGGTGGGGATCACCGACCTCGACAAGAAGTACGACCTGCACGAGATGGTCCGCGCCGACGCCATCTTCGCCGCCACCGGGGTGACCAGCGGCGCCCTGCTCGACGGGGTGACGTTCAAGGACGGCTTCGTGCACACCCACACCCTGGTGATGAACTCCGCCACCCGTACGGTGCGCGAAGTGCGGATGAAGCGGCCGGTCTAGTGATTCCAATAACTTAGTCGAATATTCTAAGGTTCTGGCCCGATAGGCGGACGCCAACCCGTCGATGTCGAAGAAAAACCGCCTCGCGTCCGACTTTGACGCAGGCCGCGGCTAAGTCTCTGACGGCTGGCGACTCGCCGGTGGCCAGCCGATAGTGCGGTCGAGACAGGGAGAGGCGGTTGGCCGACGGCGACGCACAGTTGGGCTATCTCGGCGTCACGCGCTCGCTCTCCGGGCGGTTGTGGCGCGAGCGGCCGGCCGACGCCGAACTGGTCCGCCGCCATCAGCTGGCCCTGGGCCTCTCCGAGCCGTTGGCCCGGGCGTTGGCCTCGCGCGGCGTCATCGACGGCGGTGGCGAGACCTACCTCAATCCGACGCTGAAGGCGCAGTTCCCCGACCCGTCGAGCTTCACCGACATGGACCGCGCCGCCGAAATCCTGGTGGACGCCCTGGAGCGGCGCCGCCCGATGGTGGTGTTCGCCGACTACGACGTGGACGGCGCCTCTTCCGCCGCCCAGCTGGTCCGCTGGTACCGGGCGCTCGGCCATGAGCTGCCGATCTATGTCCCCGACCGCATCCTCGAGGGCTATGGGCCGTCGCCCGCCGCCTTCCGCCGGCTGAAGGCCGAGGGCGCGGAGCTGGTGATCACCGTCGACTGCGGGGCCGCGGCGCACGACGCGCTGGCCTGCGCCGCCGAGATCGGCCTGGAGGTGGTGGTGATCGACCACCACCTGATGCGCGGCGACGAGATCCCGCCGGTCGCGGCCCTGGTGAACCCCAACCGCCCGGATTGCGTCTCCGGCCAGGGCCATCTGGCCGCCGCCGGCGTGACCTTCGTCCTGCTGGCGGCCCTGAACCGCGAGGCCCGCAAGCGCGGTATGTTCGGCGACCGCGCCGAGCCGGATCTCCGCAACCTGCTCGACCTCGCCGCCATGGGCGCGATCTGCGACGTGACCCAGCTCACCGGCTTCAACCGGGCGCTGGCCGCCCAGGGGCTGAAGGTGATGTCGGCCTGGCGCAATCCCGGGCTGAAGGCGCTGATGCACGTGGCCAAGAGCGAGGGGCCCGCCTCGGTGTTCCATGTGGGCTTCATCCTGGGGCCGCGGATCAACGCCGGCGGGCGGATCGGCCGGTCGGACCTCGGCGCGCGCCTGCTGTCGACCGACGATCCGGAGGAGGCGAGGGCGCTCGCCGAGGAGCTCGATGGCCTCAACGCCTCGCGCAAAGAGGTGGAGCGCGAAGTCACCGAGGCCGCCATGCGGGTGATCGAGCAGGAGAGCAACCAGGCCGACGCGGCCTGCTTGGTGGTGGCGCAGGACGACTGGCATCCCGGCGTCATCGGCATCGTCGCCGGGCGGTTGCGCGAACGCTACCGCAAGCCGGTGGTGGTGGTGGGCGTCGACCGCGCCGCCAATGTCGGCAAGGGCTCCGGCCGCTCGCAGCCGGGGGTGAACCTCGGCCGGGCGGTTCAGGCG
>JAQGIX010000242.1 GCA_028290925.1 Phenylobacterium sp.
TCATGGGTCCGGAGATCGCCGAACTCGAGACCGCCCTGGGGGCGTTCGGCGAGGCCCCCTTCGCGCTCACCTGCGGCTCGGGCACCGAGGCCCTGATCCTGCCGCTGATGGCCTGGGGGATCGGGCCCGGCGACGCGGTGTTCTGCCCGTCCTTCACCTTCGCCGCGACCGCCGAGGTGATGCCGCTGGTGGGCGCCTCGCCGGTGTTCGTCGACATCGACCCCGACACCTACAACATGGACGCCCGGAGCCTGCAGGCGGCCATCGAGGCGGTGAAGCGCGACGGCAAGCTGACGCCCAAGGCGATCATCGCCGTCGACCTGTTCGGCCAGCCGGCCGACTATCCGGCCATCGCCGCGGTGGCCAAGACCCACGACCTGAAGCTGATCGCCGACTCGGCCCAGGGCTTCGGCTGCACGCTCGCCGGCCACCACCCGATCCACTGGGCGGACGTGACCACCACCTCGTTCTTTCCGGCCAAGCCGCTGGGCGGCTACGGCGATTCCGGGGCGGTGCTGTCGAAGGACGCGGGCTTCCACGACCTGCTGGTCTCGCTGCGGGTGCATGGCCAGGCGGTGAAGTCGGACATCGAGGGCAAGACCTTCGAGCACGATCCGAAGTACCTGAACGTGCGCGTCGGGATGAACGGGCGGATGGACACCATCCAGGCCGCGGTGCTGCTGCAGAAGCTGTCGATCTTCGCCGACGAGGTCGCCGCCCGGAACCGGGTGGCCGACCGCTACGCCGAGGGCCTGGGCGACCTGGTCAAGGTCCCGCAGGTGACCCCCGGCGGGGTCTCGGTCTGGGCGCAGTACACCATCGAGACGGCGAACCGCGACGGCCTGGCCGCGGCGCTGCGCGAGCAGGGCGTCCCGACCGCGGTCTACTATCCGATCCCGATCCACAGGCAGGGTGTCTATTCCGGCTATCCCGTGGCGCCCGGCGGCCTGCCGGTCACCGAGGCCAAGGCCGGCCGGGTCATCAGCCTACCGATGCACGCCTACCTGACGCAGGACGACCAGGACCAGGTGATCGCGGCGATCCGGGCGTTCGTGAAGAAGAACGCGGCCTGAGCGACTAGCTCTGCGCTGGCCCGCCCGGCGTCGCGTCGCTCGACGCGGTATTGGCAGCGCACGGCCGAGGCTGCGCGGGTCGAGGCCGATCCCGCTGGCGTGCATCGAGCCCCAGTCTTGCGAGGCGCGCCCGCGCCCCTTGCTTGCGATTTGAGAGTCCAACCATGTGCAGCTCCCCCGAGCGATGGCCAGGGCTAGCATAGCTTTTTTGTCCAGGTCTGTCGGACGCCCGACGCGCGCGTTGCGTGGCGCGCCGGGACTTACCCATTCTGGGTAAAAACCCGCGGCCGGCTGCGCGTCGAAGGCCCTTTCAAGCCCACCGCGCGGCGATCTCCGACGCCCGGGTCGCGCCTTGGGCGAGGCCGGCGCGCACGGCGTCGGGCCGGCGGCGGAAGTCCATCAGGTTGATCCCGAAGGCGGCCTGGCTGGCCTCGTCCGGGGTGACCAGCACCACCTCGGCGCCGCCCTCGCGCAGGCTGGCGATCTCCTCGTCGAGGCGCGCGGCGAGAGGGCCCGCGGCCGAGCCGCCGCCGATCCGCAGCGCGACGAGGACGACCAGATCGTGGCCGGTGGCGAGGTCGGCGTTGGTCGCCGAGCGCATGCCGCCGTCGATGTAGCGCCGGCCTTTCAGGGTCACCGGCGGATAGACGCCGGGCACGCTGCAGCTGGAGGCCACGGCCCGGGTGACGCCGACGCCGGAGTCCTTGGTCCACAGCTGGAAGCCGCCGGTCTCGGCGTCCACCGCCGTGCAGGCGAAGCCGCGCTCCGGCCAATGGTCCTCGGCCAGGCCCGCGAACGAGCGGCCGAAGCTGGCGATGAAGGCGGCCTCGTCCGGGGTCTGCGCGGCCAGCGCCCAATGGCCGATCTCGGCGCGCACCTCGGCCGGGTTCCGCAGCGAGCCCTGCGCCTCGGTCATCTTCTGCATCAGGAAGCTCAGGTCGGCCGGCCGGCGCTGCGGCGCGTCGGCGTTCGGCTCGGTCTCGGCGCGGGCCGCCTCCGCGAGGATCGGCTCGGCCAGCCGGCCGGCTTCGGCGCCCATGGCGAGCCTGGCGCCCACGAAGGATCCCGCCGAGGTGCCGAGGATGAAGTCGGCCGTCCCGAGGTCGACGCCGGCCTGCGCCAGCCCGGCGATCAGGCCGCATTCCCAGGCGATGCCCACCGGCCCGCCGCCGCCCAGCACGAGCGCTCGTGACATGCCGCATTCCTCCCGTTTCGATCAGCATCGGCGGGGCGGGGGCCCCTGTCCACGGCTTCGTTTTCCGAGGCTCAGTTCGCCGGTCGCAGCTCCGCCAGGGGCGTGCGCGACAGATCGAGCAGCATCTGGGTGAAGGCGACGGTCTCCCGGTGGATGCGGCCGTAGTCGACCTTGTCCGACGTCGTCACGCCCGGCCCCCAGTCGAGCAGGTAGTAGGGCCCGGTGATGTAGTTGACCGTCGGGATCCTGGCCCTGCCCCAGAAGTACTGCCCCTCTCCGGGCCAGACATTGTCGTTGGCGGTGCCCTTGCCGTTCGGGCTGGTGGGCAAGGCGACGCTGCTGGGCGCGGCGTCGGCGTCGCGCTGCATCTTCCGCGACGCGGCGATCAGGGCCGGGATATCCGGCGTGAACAGCGCCGCGGGCTCGAACTTTCCGGTGGCGACGAGCCGGCCGCCGGCGTCGGGGACCCACTCCTTGGCGCCGAGATGCTCGATCGTGATCGCCGCCGCGATGCGGGTCAGCAGGCCGTCGCCCGCATGCTTGTCGACGAAGCCCTCGATGCCGACCCCGCCGGCGAAATGGCCGGACGAGAGCATGATCATCACGCTGCGCGGCAATGAGGCCCTGGGAAGACGCGCGAGATACTGCGCCATGTCGACGATGGCGTTGGGGCCGTTGTCCTCGATCCCGTTGGTGCCGTCGGTGTGGCTGTTGATGACCATGAGCTCGTCGCTCATTCCCGGGATGATCGCGATGAGGTTCCGGGTCTGGACGCTCTCGACCTTCGCCGGAAGCTTCAGCCTGAGCGATATATTCTGTGCGGCCAGCGCTTTCAGCTTCGCCCCGGCGGCTTCATCCACATAGAGCCCCGGAACCTTGTACAGGTCCCTGTCGTAGGGGACGTAGGTCATCGGCCGCTCGGTGATGGCGACCATGCCGGCCGCGCCGGCCGCGTTGAGGGCCAGTTCCATCCTGTGGACGGCGCCGAAGTAGATGTACGGCCGGATCATCGGCGCGTTCTGATCGCGCTCGTGCCTCGGATCGTAGGCGCCGAGCGCGGTGGCGATGGTCAGCTTCTCGGCGACCGCAAACCGCGGGACATCGAAGACGACGATCTTGCCGGCGAGGCCGCTGTCCGGCTTGGCGCCCGGCGGCAGGTAGACCATGGGCGCGGTGATCCCCGCCGGCGGCGTGACGCCGGAGTACGGAATGTAGGACGCGGCCGGCACCGGGCCGGGATGGGCGCCGCCGACGATCTCCAGGCTCCAGGTGTTGGCGGTCCAGCGATCCAGCTTCACGGGCTCGAAATAGACCTCGCGCACCCCGGCGGCCTTCAGGCGCTGGGACAGCGCGCCGACATAGCGCTCATGGGCCGGGCCGCCCGTGGCGCGCAGGCCGCGACGGTCGAGGTCGACCTGCCACCTGCGAAGCTGCGCGGTCGAGAGGAACTGGGCGCCGTCGACCTTGACGGCGGCCGCGGCGTTCAAGGCGGCCTTCGGCCAGGCCACGCGCTCGCGGCCCTGACCCGCGGCGACCGCGGTTCCGCAGCCCGCCGCGACCGCGATCGAAAGGACGAGCGCGCCTATGCGATGCACAGTTCGGGGGTTCGGCGGCGTCATGGTCGCACTCCTTGGCAGGCGCATTCGGGCAGGCTGTGGCGGCCCCGCGGCGAGCCCCGCTTCGCCTTGCCAGACGGGTGGCATCGGAGCGAGAGGATTGGTGGACAGCCCGACGCCGATCCGCGGCCGACCAGCTGCCCGCGCCCTCCCCTTGCATCGCCAGCATGGCCGTGGGATGCGTGAAGTCAAACAGATGTTTAGATGGGAGGAGCTCGTATGAAGGCTGCGGTCTACTACGAGAACGGCGGGCCGGACGTGTTCCGCTACGAGGACGTCGCCGACCCCGACTGCCATGCCAAGGGCGTGGTGATCCGCGTCGAGGCGGTGTCCATCGAAGGCGGCGACACGCTCAACCGATTGCGCGGCGCGTTGGTCACCAAGCCCCACGTTGTCGGCTACCAGGCGGCCGGCGAGATCGTGCAGATCGGCGAGGCGGTGACCAACCTCAAGGTCGGCCAGAAGGTGGTGACCACCGGGGCGTTCGGCAGCCACGCGACCTTGCGCGCCGTCGCCGCCCGCTCCGCCTGGCCGATCCCCGAGGGCATGGATGTGCGGGTCGCGGCCTGCGTGCCGATTCCGTTCGGCACGGCGCACGAGTGTTTGTTTGAATTCGGTAGGTTGCAGAAAGGCGAGGTGGTGCTGGTGCAGGCCGGCGCCTCGGGCGTGGGCATCGCCGCCATCCAGCTCGCCGCCCGGGCCGGGGCCGCGATGGTGCTGGCCACCGCTTCGTCGGATGAGCGGCTGGAGAAGCTGAAGGGCCTCGGCCTGACCCACGGCATCAACTACGACCGCGACGACGTGGTCACCGAGGTGATGCGGCTCACCGACAACAAGGGCGCCGACGTGATCGTCGATCCGGTGGGCGGCGCCATCCTGCAGTCCTCGATCCTGTCGCTGGCCTATCGCGGCCGGGTCTCGATGGTCGGCCAGGCCGGCCGCGAGCCGATGAAGGTCGACGTCTCCACCATGATGGGCGGCAACCGCTCGCTCTCCGGGGTCTTCCTGGGCGCCGAGATCGGCACCGACCGGGTCTACAACCTGATCCAGGGCCTGATCGGCGACGTGGCCAAGGGCGAGCTGAAGGTGGTCATCGACCGCGCCTTCAAGCTGTCGGAGGCCGCCGAGGCCCACCGCTACATCGAGAGCCGCCAGGCGGTCGGAAGAGTCCTGCTGGTTCCGTGAGTTCGCTCTATGTGGTCCCGGTTTCGGCCGGGGGCCGAAGGCCGCGATGACACTGGAAATATGGAGAACCCCATGCCGCGTGCGACCAACGGCGCCGTCGAGATCGAGTACGAGACCTTTGGCGACGACCGCCCCGAAGCGGTGATCCTGATCAACGGCCTGGGCTCGCAGATGACCCGCTGGCCGGTCGCCTTGTGCGAGAAGCTGGTGGCCAGGGGCTACCGCGCCATCCGCTTCGACAACCGCGACGTGGGCCTTTCCACCTGGCTGGATGGCCAGGGCTATTCGATCTCCGACATGGCCAATGACGCGATCGCCGTCATGGACGCGGCGGGCGTGAAGAAGGCCCATGTGGCCGGGGTCTCCATGGGCGGGATGATCACCCAGACGGTGGCCATCGAGCATCCAGAACGTGTGGCCTCGATCACCTCCATCATGTCGGCCACCGGCGCGCCGGGGACGATGGATTCCACGCCGGAGGCCGCCGCCGTGCTCAACGTGCCGCCGCCGGACCCGAAGGCCGACTTCGAGGTGTTCGTGGCGCACGGCATCAAGAACGCGCGGACCATCGGCAGCCCGGCCTATCCCTGGGACGACGATTTCCTGCGCGAGCGGGTGATCGCGGAATACCGCCGGGCCTTCAACCCGGCCGGCGTCGGCCGGCAGATGGCGGCGATCCGCGCCGACGGCGACCGCACCGAGCGGCTGAAGACGCTGAACGTGCCGGCGGTCGTCCTGCATGGCGCGGCCGATCCGCTGCTCAAGCCCTACGGCGGCGAGCAGACCGCCCAGGCCATCCCGGGCGCGGAGCTGCGCATCATCGCGGGCATGGGCCACGACCTGCCGCCCGCGCTCTACGACACCATCGTCGAGGCCATCGTCGCCGCCGCGGCGCGCGCCAAAGCCGCGACCTGATTCAACCCAACAAGGAGATATCCATGGGACGTCTGGAAGGCCGCTCGGCCGTGATCACCGGCGCGGCCAGCGGCATCGGCCGCGCGGCGGCGAAGATCTTCGCGGGCGAAGGCGCCAGCGTGGTCTGCGTCGACAGGGCCGAGGCGGTGGCCGAGACCGCCAAGGCGATCACCGAGGCCGGCGGCAAGGCCGTGGCGCTGGTCGGCGACGCCGCCGACGAGGGCTTCGTGAAAACCTATCTGCAGCGCGCGGTCGCCGAGTTCGGCGGCCTCGACGTGGTCTGGGCCAACGCCGGCATCTCCGGCGGCTGGACGCCGATGCAGGAGCAGGACGCCGCCCACTGGGCCGAGATCGTCCGGGTCAACCTGATCGGTCACTTCCTGGCGCTGAAGCATGCGGCGCCGATCATGGTCGCCAAGGGCAAGGGCTCGATCATCATGACCACCTCGGTGGCCGGCATCCGCTCGGGCGCCGGCGGCATGCCCTATTCGGCCTCCAAGGCCGGGGTGATCAGCCTCGCCCAGACCGCCGCCAACGAGCTCTACGGCACCGGCGTCCGCGTCAACGCCATCTGCCCGGGGCTGATCGAGACCGGCATGACCCAGCCGATCTACGACCAGGCCCGCGAGCGCGGCACCGACGACAAGATCGGCCAGCTCAATCCGCTGATACGCGGCGGCGAGCCCCACGAGATCGCCAACATGGGCCTGTTCCTGGCGTCGGACGAGGCCTCCGACGTCAACGGCCAGTTCATCGCGGTGGACGGAGGCCTGTCCTCCTCGCACCCGGTGGTCCGCCGCCGCCGGTGATCTACCTCGTCCGCCACGGCCAGACGGCGTTCAACCGCGAGCGCCGCCTGCAAGGCCATCTGGATTCCGACCTGACTGAGCTCGGCCGCGCCCAGGCGAAGGCCATGGCTGGCCTGCTCGCCGACCTGCTGGCGCTGGATCCGCCGGCGCCCTGGCGGCTGGTCACCAGCCCGCTGGGCCGCGCGCGGGCCACCGCCGAGGTCATCGGCGCGCGCCTGAACTTACCGGTGGAGAGCGATGCCCGGCTGATGGAAATCTCCTGCGGCGCCTGGGAGGGGCGGCTGCGCCGGGAGATCGAGGCCGAAGCGCCCGAGGCCTTCGCACAAAGCGGCTGGGCGTTCCGCGCGCCGATGGGCGAGCGCTACGAGGCGGTGAGCGTGCGGCTGGCCGATTGGCTCGCCAGCCTGCCGCCGGAGCCAGAGCGGCGGGTGATCGCGGTCGGCCATGGGATTTCCGGCCGGGTGCTGCGCGGCCTCTACGCCGGCCTGTCGCGCGACGAGACGGTGAACCAGGCCGTCCCGCAGGATGCCGTCTTCCGGCTGATGAACGGCCAAGTCGACCGGTTCGATTGTGAGCCGGCGGAAGAAGCCTGAGCGCACCCTGACATAACCCTCAAGCCCAGGGGCGGCCTGCCGCTCCACATCAGGTCGGGGGCGCGACATCGTGTCCGGGCCTCACGCCGCTTGGCCTTTCAAAGCCCACAAGCTGAACAGCAAATCGCCGCATTCTCGCGGTGAAACATCCCTGACGCCGTGATCACCCCCCAGCCGATCCGCGTCACACGGATGGAGCCCCGGCGACCCCCAGCCCGCCGGGGCTCTTTCCATCCGGGTCGCGAAGCCTAGGCCCGGTGGCGGCGCGCCCAGCGCGGGATTGCGACGCGGCGCTGCGGCCCCAGCCAATGCATCAGCCCGAGCACCGCCACGGTCGCCACCGCGCCGAGCGCGAAGGCCGCGGCGGTGGCCAGCGAGATTCCGGTCGGTCCGACGGTGAGCGGCCGCGGCTCCATCCAATGGACCAGCTCGCCGTTCGGCTCCGCCGGCAGCACGTCGTCGATATCGCCGATCACGCTCTCGGTCATGGTTCAAGCCTCCGCCGCGTGTCCCTACCCCGCTAACCCGCGCCCATGGCAGGGGTTCCGCAAAGGCCGGCCCGAAGGTAGAACGCCCCGGATCCCCTTTCCTCCTTGATCGGCGCACAAACCCGATGGCCGGACATTCCAAGTTCAAGAACATCCAGCACCGCAAGGGCCGCGCCGACGCGGCCCGCTCGAAGGCGTTCTCCAAGCTCTC
>JAQGIX010000264.1 GCA_028290925.1 Phenylobacterium sp.
AGGTGGCCGGCGAGATGCCGTCCTTCGTCATCGCCGAGCTGATGGGCCTGCCGCTCGACGACGGCCGCGAGCTCTACAAGCTCACCGAGACCATCCACACCGCGCCCGAGGCCTTGCCCCCCGGAGCGGGCGGCCAGGCCGTCGCCAAGATGTTCGAGTACGCCACAGGCGTCATCGCCGAGAAGCGCGCCCGGCCCGCCGACGATCTCGCCTCCAAGCTGCTGGCCGCCGAGGTCGACGGCCGCCGCCTCGACGACATGGAGTTCCTGCTGTTCTTCCTGCTGCTGGTCGACGCCGGCGGCGACACCACCCGCAACCTGCTCTCCGGCGGCCTGCTGGCGCTGATGGAGAACCCCGAGCACTTCGACTGGCTGCGCGAGGATCTCCCGGCCCGCCTGCCCGCCGCGCGCGAGGAGCTGCTGCGCTGGACCAGCCCGGTGATCTACATGCGCCGCACGGCCAGGCGCGACGCCGTGCTCGGCGGCAAGCAGATCCGCGAGGGCGACAAGGTCGTCATGTACTTCGGCTCGGCCAACCGCGACCCGGAGAAGTTCGACCTCCCCGAGGCCCTGGCGCTCGGCCGCCCGGTCAACGAGCACATCGCCTTCGGGACCGGGCCGCACGGCTGCCTTGGCCAGCACCTCGCCCGCATCGAGATCGACGCCATGCTCACCGAGGTGCTCACCCGCATGACCGGCTTCGAACTCGCCGCCGACCCCGAATGGCTCCCCTCCAACTTCATCAGCGGGCCGAAGGCGATGCCGGTGCGGTTCCGGAGGATTTGAACCACGGAACACACGGAACACACGGAAAGAAGAGAACCACGGATTTCACGGATGGTCGTGCAAGCTGCGCCGCAGGCGCGGTCATCCATCCGCGCTGCAGGGCGACATCGCTCGCTGACGCTCGCCGGGGCACATCCGTGAAATCCGCGGCCAAAAAGAAAGGGCGGCCCTTCGGCCGCCCCTTCCGTGTGTTCCGTGAGTTCCGTGGTTCTCTTTACTGAGCCCTACTCGTCCCCGGCCAGGCCGCGGTGCTTCAGCATGGGGCCGATGTCCGGGTCCTTGCCGTAGAAGGCGCGGAACATCGGGCCGTACTCCTCGGTGTGGCCCTTCGACAGGATCAGGTCGCGGAACCGCTGGCCGTTGGCCCGCGTCAGCCCGCCGTGGTCGGTGAACCAGGCGAAGCTGTCGTCGGCCAGCATCTGGGTCCACGGATAGGCGTAGTAGCCGGCCGCGTAGCCATTGCTCCAGATGTGCAGGAAGTAGCTCGACCGGTAGCGCGGCGGCACGTTGGGATAGTCCACCCCGCCGGCCTTCAGGGCCTTCACCTCGAAGGCGTCCACGTCCTGCTTCGGCGCATCGGTCCCCAGCATGTGCCACTGCATGTCCATCTCGGCCGCGGCGATCAGCTCACCCATGGTGTAGCCCTGGTTGAAGGTGCGGGCCTTCTTGATCTTGGCGACCAGCGCCGGCGGGATCGTCTGGCCGGTCTTGTAGTGCACCGCGTAGTGGTTGAGCACCTTCGGATCGAGCGCCCAGTTCTCGTTGAACTGCGAGGGGAACTCCACGAAGTCGCGCGCCACATTGGTCCCCGACAGCGTCGGGTATTTCTGGTTCGCGAACAGGCCGTGCAGCCCGTGGCCGAACTCGTGGAACATGGTGGTGACGTCGTCGAAGCTGATCAGCGCCGGCTGGCCGGGCGCAGGCTTGGTGAAGTTGGCGACGTTGAAGATCACCGGCTTGGTGCCTAGCAGTTTCGACTGCCCGACCAGGTTGCTCATCCAGGCGCCGCCCGACTTGTTGTCGCGCTTGAAGTAGTCGAAGTAGGCTAGGCCCAGGACCGAGCCGTCCTTGTCGTGCACCTCGAAGACCTTCATGTCCGGGCTCCAGGTCGGGATGTCCGTCCGGGGCTTGAAGGTGATCCCGTAGAGCTGGCCCGCGGCGTAGAACAGGCCGTCGGTCAGCACCTTATCCAGCAGGAAGTAGGGCTTCAGCTCCTCGTCGTTGAGGTCGTACTTGGCCTTGCGCACCCGCTCGGAATAGCGCTCCCAATCCCAAGGCTTCAGCTGGAAGTGCTCGCCGCCGGCCTCGATGGCCTTCTGGATGTCGGCGGCCTCGCGGCCCGCCCGCGCGCCGGCCGCCGGCGCCAGCTGGCCGATGAACGACTGCACGGCCTCCGGCGTCTTGGCCATCTGGTTCTCGAGCACGTAGCCGGCGTAGTTGGGGTAGCCGAACAGCTTGGCCTTCTCGGCGCGCAGCTTGGCCTCCGTGGCGACCAGTTCGCGGGTGTCGTTGGCGTCGCCCTTCTCGGCCCGCGTCCAGCTGTGGTTGAACACCTCCTCGCGCACGCTGCGGTCGGAGAGGTCCTGCAGCACCGGCTGCTGCGTGGTGTTCTGCAGCGGCAGCACCCACTTGCCCTCCAGGCCCCGCGCCTTGGCCGCCTGGACCGCCGCGGCGATCTGCTGGTCGGAGAGGCCCGCGAGCTTGGTCTTGTCGTCGGTGACATAGGCGCCGGCCTTGGCGGCGGCGACCAGCTTCTGCTGGAAGCTGGTGGCCAGGCTCGACAGCTGCTCGTTGATCGCCTTCAGCCGCGTCTGGTCGGCGGGCGCGAGCTTGGCGCCGGAGTGGACGAACTGGTCGTAGGTCACCTTCAGGAGTTGCTGCGCCTCGGGGTCCTTCAACGCCGCGTGGTGGTCGTAGACCGCCTGCACCCGGGCGAACAGCTTGGGGTTCAGGAAGATCGCGTCGTGGTGCGCCGCGAGCTTCGGCGAGGTCTCGGTGTCGATCTTGTCGAGGGTGTCGTTGGTGTTGGCGCCGGTCAGCGCCGAGAACACGCTCAGCACCCGGTCCAGCATCTGGCCGGAGCGCTCCATGGCCACGATGGTGTTGTCGAAGGTGGCCGGCGCCGGATTGTTGGCGATCTTCTCGATCTCCGCCCGCTGCTGCGCCATGGCCGCGTAGATCGCCGGCGCGAAGTCGCTGTCCTTGATCTTGTCGAACTGCGGGGCGTGCAGGAACAGCGGGCTCGGCTTGGCGAACACCGAGCCGGCCGCCCCGGCGCCCGCGGGCCCTGCGGGTTTCTTGGCGGCCTTGGCCGGCGCGGCCTGCGCCGCGGCGACGGCGAGCGCGCAGACAGCGGCTCCCAGAAGAAGCGATCGGATCAGGAGCATGGGTGTTTCCTTGGGGTTGGGCGCCTGGCCGGCGCGCCTGTCATGGAATTGTGTTTACCGCTACAGCATGCCCCGCCCCTGACAAGTGACAAGCCTGCAAGATTTCGCCCGCGCGCCTCCCGCCCGAGCAAGATTCTCCCGATCCTGCGGTTCCGTCGAAATTATGCCCGCCAATGCCGGAACGACGCTTGCCGAACAGCGTTCATTGGGCACGCCGGCCTGGACACGACGCCCCCCCACGAACCCTGCCTCGCCGGCGCTTCCTCCAGCCCCCGATCCCCCAAGGGTCGGGGGCTTCCCCATGTGGGCTGCACGGGGATGGGCCGGATGCGTCCTCAGGCTTTACCATCGCCCGCCCGAGCGCCTAAAGCGATGACCCCAACAGGAGGCCCGCCATGGAACTCGTCGTCGGAACCAAGAAGTGGTCGAGCTGGTCGCTGCGCCCCTGGCTGGTGCTGAAGCGCTCGGGCATCGCCTTCACCGAAACCGTGGTCGAGCTGCGCCGCGACGTCGCGACGTCGGAGGCCATCCGCCTCCACTCCCCCTCGGGCCTGGTCCCGTCGCTGAAGGACGGCGAGCTCACCGTCTGGGACAGCCTCGCCATCTGCGAATATATCGCCGAGCGGCAGCCCGGGCTCTGGCCCAAGGATCCCGCCGCCCGCGCCCAGGCGCGGTCCGCCGCCGCCGAGATGCACTCCGGCTTCCACTCCCTGCGCGGCGAATGCCCCATGGACCTCACCGCCACGCCCCGCGTCGTCGAGCTGTCGGAGGCCACCCACAAGGATCTCCGCCGCATCGCCGCCCTGTGGAACGAGCTCCTGCGCCGCCACGGCGGCCCGTGGCTGGGCGGCGGCGAGTGGTCGATCGCCGACGCCTTCTTCACGCCGGTCGCCACGCGCCTGCGCACCTACGGCGTGCTGCTCTCCGACTTCGGCGATTCCGGCCCGGCCGGCGCCTACGCCGAGCGCCTCCTGGAGACCCCGGAGTTCAAGGCGTGGGAAGCCGCCGCCCAATGAGCCGCTGCCGATGACGCGCCTGGCCGTCCTGCTGCGCGCCGTCAACGTCGGCGGGACCGGCAAGCTGCCCATGGCCGACCTCAAGGCCGCCCTCGCCGGCCTCGGCTATGACGATCCCAAGACCCTGGGGGCCGCCGGCTCGGCGGTGATCGCAACGATCGCCAAGCCCGCCGCCGTCGAGACCGCCATCGAAGCCGCGCTCAGGTCGCGCTTCGGCCTGGCCACCGAGGTCTTCGTCCGCACCCACGCCCAGCTCGCCGCCACCCTCAAGGCCGGCGCCTTCCCGGCGATGGCCAAGGAGGACCCCAGCCACCTGCTGGTCCTGTTCCTGAAGGGCGAGCCCACCGCGGCCGGCGTCGCGGCGCTGCGCGGGAAGATCGTCGGCCCGGAGGAGGTGGAAGCCGGTCCCGGCTGCCTCTACCTCGCCTATGGCGCCGGGATGGGGACCTCGAAGCTCACCGGCCAGATCATCGAGCGGGCCATCGGCCTGCGCGGCACCGGCCGCAACTGGAACACCGTCGGCAAGCTGGCCGAGCTGACGGCCTAGGCCGCCAAGCTTAACCATTGCCCCGGTTCGCGTTCCAGGCGAGTTTCCCGTTCCATGGGCGACCCACATCCTTCGCTGGCGCCACCGGCCGAATTCTACCCCCAATGGCGGATCGCGCGGGCGTCTCTGGCCTTCCTCCTCGACGTCTTCGCCAACGGCCGCGACGGCGGCGACATCATGGGTCCGCTGATCCTGTCGGTGATCGTCGAGGCCAACGTCGCCCCGATCAACCAGGACCCGGAGCTGTCGCGCCGCTACGCCACTCTCGATTCCCCGCCGCCGGACGATCTGCGCCGGCCGGTCTCGATCAACGCCGTGGCCGCCTCCCTGCGCCTGCCCTACGAGACGGTGCGCCGCCGCATCGCCAAGATGGCCGACGACGGCGTCGTGGTGGTCACCCCGCGCGGCGTCTATGTGCCGACCCTGGCGGTCGATGATCCCTTCCGGCTGGCGATGGCCACCTACCGCTACGAGCGGCTGAAGGCCTTCTATCTCGAGCTTAAGGCCCTGCGCGCCCTGGACGACGTCCCCGTGCGGCCGCCCGACGCGCCGACCTACCCCGCCCCGCCGATCCGCGCCGGCGTCCGGCTGATCTCGGAATACACCCTGCGGGTGATCGACCAGATCATGCGCCGGCTGGGCGATCCGCTGACCGGCCTGATCCTGCTGGAGATGGCGCGCGCCAACGCCGAGCACCTGCCGAGCGGGACGACCCGGGCCGACCGGCCGATGCCCGACGCCCTGCGCAAGCCGATCCCCGTGCTGGCGCTCAGCCGGCGGCTCGGCCTGCCGCCGGAGACCACCCGCCGCCACGTGCGCCGCCTGGAGGCGGAAGGCTTCTGCCGCCGGGTGCGCGGCGGCCGGCTCGCCGCCCTGGAACAGCTCGGCCAGCGCGGGGACGGCGCCCACGGCCTCGACGAGAACCTGCACAACGTCCAGCGCCTGTTCGCCAAGGCCGCCGCCCTGGGCGTCGTCGCCTACTGGGAAGACGAGGCGCGCGGCTAGAGAGAGGTTCCCCCTCTGCGCAAGCCCGGCTAACGTCCTGCGCAAATCAAGTGGGGGAAGCCTTCCAGCGATGAGCGATCAAGCGATGAAGGGCGCGCGCGGCGCCAAGGCCGGCGCGTCGAAGCCGGCGGCCAAGCCGGTGTTCTCCGAGGGCTACAAGCAGCTCGTCCTGCTGCTGCTCGTTCTCGCCTACACCCTCAACTTCATCGACCGCACGATCATCGCCACCATCGGCCAGGCGATCAAGGAAGACCTCAAGATCACCGACACCCAGCTCGGCCTGCTGGGCGGGCTCTACTTCGCCCTGCTCTACACCTTCCTGGGCATCCCCCTGGCCCGCTTCGCCGAGCGCTTCAGCCGGGTCAACATCATCACCGGCGCCATCGTCATCTGGTCGGCCTTCACCGCGCTGTGCGGCACGGCCGGCAGCTTCGTGACCCTGGCCGCCTACCGCTTCGGCGTGGGCGTCGGCGAGGCGGGCCTCTCGCCGCCCGCCCACTCCCTGATCAGCGACTACTACACGCCCAAGAAGCGGGCCTCGGCGCTGGCGGTCTATTCCTTCGGCATCCCGCTGGGCTCGATGCTCGGCGCCGTCATCGGCGGCCAGCTGGTGCAGCACTTCACCTGGCGCACCGCCTTCATGGTGGTCGGCGTCCCGGGCCTCTTGGTGGCCATCGCCATCAAGCTCTTGATCAAGGAGCCGCCGCGCGGCCACTCCGAGCCCGACGCCCACCCCGCCCTCGTCGAGGACGTCACCGTCGAGGAGCCGGCCAAGCCCGCCGCCTCGTTCGGCGCGGAGGTCCGCGAGATCGGGGCGGTGATCGCCACCCTGTTCGGCAAGTGGCCGGTGCTCAACATGGTGCTGGGCGTGACCCTGGTCTCCATGGGCGGCTACGGCGCGGGCCAGTTCGTGCCGCCCTATTTCCGGCGCGCCTTCGGCCTCGACTACGGCACGGTGGGCCTGATCGTCGGCCTCGCCGCGGGCTTCGGCCAGGGGATCGGCACGCTGGCCGGCGGCTTCCTCACCGACCGCCTGGCGAAGGCCGGCGCCCGCTGGTACGCCCTGGTCCCGGCGATCGGCATCACCATCGCCTATCCGATCCTGGTCACCGTGTTCACCGCCCAGAGCTGGCAGACCGCGGCCATGCTGATCATCCTGCCGGGGATCTTCTCCTACACCTACCTAGGCCCCACCTTCGGGGTGATCCAGAACATGGTGCCGACCCGCCGGCGCGCCACCGCCACGGCGATCCTGTTCTTCTTCCTCAACCTCATCGCGCTCGGCGGCGGCCCGCCCCTGACCGGCTGGGTGATCGACCACTTCGCGGCCTTCCACTACGCCCACCCGAGCCTGCCCGGCCTATGGGACGCGGTGAGCGGCTTCTTCTCAGCCAACCCCGCCGACTTCCAGCACGCCTGCCCGGGCGGCACGGCGCCCAAGACCGCCGGCGCGGCGGCCGCCGCCAGCTGCCACGGCGCGCTGGTGCTGGCCACCCGCCAGGGGATCATCATGGCCTACGGCCTGGGCCTCTGGGCCGCCGTCCACTACCTCCTGGCCTCCTTCGGCCTGAAGACCGCCATGTCCAAGGCCCGCGCCGACCGCGGCGAAGCCGACTGAGGACAAGGAACCACGGAACACACGGAACCCACGGAGCGAGCCAGGACCGGCCAGGGCGGAGGAAGCTCGAATCGCGCGCCGCGGCGCGCAAGAATCCCTC